>JACRFO010000072.1 GCA_016217865.1 Candidatus Kerfeldbacteria bacterium
CCCCTCAACACTAACCCGTATCACGGCTCATCGATGACTGAATCCCCTTCCACTTCGGCCACTTCTCGGTTGACCATGACACCCGCGTGGACAATGGTGACCCAAGCTTGGCGTTGGTACAACGACCACCTGCGGATGTTGTTAACGTTGAGTTTGATTGCCGCGGTCCCCACGATCGTTTTACAGCTGACGCTCGTCCTGACGCACGCCCCGCTCTCGATCACCAATGAAAGCCTCGGCTTCGTCATCTCCTATGGCGTCGGTTATGCCCTGTGGAGCATCTTCAACTACTTCTGGGTTGTCCTTGGTACAATCGCGATGTATCAATTCATCCGCGAACCAGCCGGGACCATAACTGCGTGGGCACGTTTCCTCGCCGCGCGCGGCCAACTCGTGAATTACTTCGGAACCATGATCGTGTACGGGTTGATCATCATGGGTGGGACATTACTCCTCATCATTCCCGGCATCATCTGGGCTGTCATGTTCTCTCTCGCACCGCTCGTCGCCATTTTCGAAAACACCTCGATCAGTGATGCCCTGAAACGGAGTCGGGAACTGACTCGCGGCCACTGGTTCGATGTCTTCGGACGAGGCTTGTTGATGGGTCTGACGGTCGTCGCCATTTCGATTCTCGCCGGCCTCGCCTTCGGGATTATCGGCGGGATGTTCGGCGGGGCAGGCACGGTCGTCAATGAGTACTTCGACCTCCTCGGACCGATTATTAATGTCTTCCTCGCGCCAGCGCCGCTGATCATGACCTACCTGATCTACGCGCAGCTGTCGAAACAAACGTAGCGCCCGCTGCTGGCTGGATTCGGTGCGCCGGGCTGGTTTTTTGTACTCTATCGGATAGCGTTCCGGCTTGACAAAACGGCAGATAAAACGGTACAGTCAGCTGTACTCGTTGCCGCTATGAACGATATCCAACCCGAAGTTCTCAAGAAGTTCACCGCCCACCTCCAGAGCGCGATTACCTACGCCGCGGAGTTAACGTTGGAGCTCAAAAATCGCTACGTCAACCCGGAGCACCTCCTCTTTGGACTCGCCGAAACGAAAGGCGGGGTCGCTTTTGAAATATTGCGTAAATCAGGCCTCAAGCTCGATACCCTCCGGGATTTAATCACCGTCCGGAACGAACCAGTGCTGAAGCCTGGCCAATCATTGTCGATGGCGGACTTGCACCTATCCCTCCCAGCTAAACGCGCCTTAGAGAAAGCGGTCTTGATGGCCGCCAATTACGGCCACAAGTACGTCGGCACCGAACACCTCTTCGCTGGGCTGCTCGATATTGGTGACCCAACCCTCGAGCAGATCATGAAGGAAAACCAAATCAATGTAAAAGATGCGAAACGCCAACTGATTCTCGTCTTGAAGAACACCTCGAAGTTTCCCGACATCTCCGGCTTCTTCGACCAAGCTAACCAACCCAAGGGACCGGAGGAAGCCATGGTCACGCCAGGAGCGCCTGGGCGCACCCGGACTGACAGCAAGACCCCGGCCCTCGACTTCTTTGCCTCTGACCTGACTGACAAACACATTCAATCGGGTATTGATCCGGTCATCGGTCGAGCCAAGGAAATCGAGCGGGTCATCCACATTCTCTCCCGTCGGACTAAGAGCAACCCGGTACTGATCGGCGATCCGGGCGTAGGTAAGACCGCCATCGTTGAGGGTTTAGCGAAGAAAATTGTCCGGGAAGAGGTGCCGGAAGCGTTACTCGGAAAGAAAATCCTCGCCCTCGACCTGGGCTTGGTTGTCGCCGGAACGATGTACCGCGGCGAGTTTGAATCCAGGCTGAAACAACTCATTGACGAAATTAAGGCTGATCCAAACATCATCCTCTTCATCGATGAGCTCCACACCATCATCGGTGCTGGCTCCGCCTCGGGGTCGATGGATGCAGCGAATCTCCTCAAACCCGCCCTGGCAAAAGGACACATTCGGACGATCGGCGCCACGACCATGGAAGAGTACAAAAAGCACATCGAAACGGACGCCGCCCTGGAACGGCGTTTTCAGCCCGTCGTTGTCGATGAACCGTCTCCAACCGAAACCATTGGCATTCTCAAGGGTATCCGCAGTAACTACGAAAAATTCCACCATGTCCAGATCGCCGACGACGCTATTGAAGCTGCGGTCACACTCTCAACACGTTACATCCAAGATCGCTTCCTCCCCGATAAAGCCATCGACCTGATTGACGAGGCGGCGTCGAAAGTGAAAGTCGCCAAGGGCGGAACCGCAACGTTCAAACAGCTTCGTCAATTCGAAAAAGATCTGGCCGCGCTGCACCAGGCGAAGCATGATGCCGTCCAGCAGGAACAATTCGACCGGGCGCTTGAACTGAAAAACCAAGAGGATGTCCTGCGGCAGAAGATTGCCAAGTTGGAGGACCGCGAACAACGCAGCCCGATCAGTTACGTTGGGACTATCACCAAGCGCGATATCGCCGAAGTCGTTTCGA
>JACRFO010000007.1 GCA_016217865.1 Candidatus Kerfeldbacteria bacterium
AGGTGCAGTCATGAACTTGCGCCTCACAACCATATCCGTGATAGCCCTACTCGTTTGGTTTGGGGTTGGGGTTGCGGTCCTCGATCGATTGATGGTATTCCGGCCAAGCACGACGATCGCGTGGCCACATCCAGCCAAGCCAAACGTCAGTTTTTCCTGGAGCAGTCCGCCGACGGTCGTTGATGGGGCAGTCAGTTTGGCGCCGGGCGAACAACGGTCAGTAAACGTTACCGTACCGCGGGCATTTGTGTCCGGCCGATTTGAGGTGGCGACGCTCATGAACAGCGGTGGAGTATTGGAGCTCCGGGCGCCGACCCGACCGGGCCGACCGACTGCAACCACAACCCTACATGAGACGTTCAACGGACACCTGGATGTGCAGTGGCATGATGTGGCGGCGAGTGTCCGGACCTTCGCCATCCAATTTCATAACACCGGCGCGTCGCCGATCACGTTGCAACGCGTCACCTTCACGCTTCACCGATGATAAACTATCTCACACGATCGTTGAGTACATTGCTTGGCTTGCTAGGCTGGGCGGTTGTGAGCGGGCTAGAAGCTTGGCGTCCCGGACTCATCTCCGGCAGCCTGAACCTCGGCGTCTTATGGGTCGCCGTGGTCGCTCTCATATTGGCTGAAAGCTGGGCTAGAGCTTCAACGGCGTCGTCGACCAGCTCCAAGCAGTCACCATCGGTGTCGGTTCCTGACTGACCGTAACGATGAGGCGCTGGGTGCGGTCGAACATCATCGACGTCACATCGGCGTCGAAGGCTTGCGACAGCAGGGTCGATCGACCTTGGCGTTGGCTGGTACTCCGGATAGTGACATGTCGTTGATCAAGAGTGAGGAGCAAGTGCTCGGGTGATACCCAACGTGCTTCAGTGGTGATTGCACCGCTCCGATCGATCAGGGTATTCGTGCCATCAGATAGTCGCATCGACAGCTCCAATCCGTTCTGCCAGACAAGCGGTTCGTTGACCGATGACCACCACCAATCGTCAGCCTGGCCGAAGCTGCGCAGGACTGGCGAACTGGCGGTTTGTCGCAGCTCAGCTAGTAAGTGGTCGGATTGGCGCTGCATCAAGAGGGTATTCGGAGGACCGTCAATGAACCGCCAATCACCATCGATAGTGGTCACGACTTGGGATGAGGCTTGTCCGTAAGCCGCTTGCTGGTAGATTGTCGTCACCGTACCAACGGTTGTGGACGACCAGATGGAGTCATTCTGGATGCTATAGGATAGTCCGGTCGTTAAGGCCGTTTCGGTTTTTGCCAAGGCATCGAAACGGTACACCTGACTAAGACGTTGTCCATAAAAAATATGATCAGACGTTTGGCTCCACCGGAGGGCAGTAAAAGGAGCGAGCGTCCAGATCTGGTTGCCTGTTGTTTGGACCACTGCAACTTCCCCAATTGATTCGTAGAGCCGGATCTGATCATGAGGGCTGGCATGCACTGCTGTTGGTTGACTGGTCAGCTGGATCAAACGGTCGGTGCTTGGCCAAAGATCACGCGACAACCAGCCGGTCGATTGACGTTGCCAGCCGATAATGCGGTTACCAACCGGATCAGCCAGGACACCCGTTGCGCCTTTGAGGTCAATGTTCGCCCGTTGAAACGCCGCTGGGAAGAGCGTGATGGGTCCGATTATTTCTGCCACATCAGGCGAAACGCGAATCAACCGTTCCCATGATTGTAGCCCATTCTGCCGGACGCTGACTTGGTAAATACCCGGCCGGAGGTGCGTAAACCGTTTGGGCGTACTGCCCATCGGTTGGTCATTGAGGAAGACCTCTGCTCGACTGGTGGCCGTGATGAACAACGCACCGGTCTTCACAAAACCCTGTTCCAAACCAATCCAGCGATATCCACTGGCAATCGCCAGCAAGATCGGGGCGACGATCAGGAAGACCAGGGTCGCTAGACTGTAGTAAATTCTTCGTGCCCGAACGGTCATAGTTGATTGACGGCCGGGGTAGAAGGTTGGTACGCTACCACTGCCGGCGTTAGCCCAGTGTAGCATGGCTTGACCGGTTCCTCCACCTATGGCCAACACTCTCATCGTCACCGGCGGCGAACCTTTGCACGGGACGATTGCCCTATCCGGCGCTAAAAATGCGGCCTCAAAAATTCTGTTAGCCACGTTGCTGTCCGCCGAGCCTTCGGTTATCCATAACGTGCCGATGCTTGGAGAATTGGATATTACCGCGGAAATTCTCGGTCATCTCGGTTGCCGGATTGACCGGCGGGATCACGATTGGACGGTGGAGACATCAACCATCGCCCGTTCCTCAATCCCGCAGTTAAGTCGTCGGAACCGGCTACCGATCCTCACGCTCGGACCACTGCTAGCCCGGACCGGCGAGGCAGAAGTCCCAGTGGTGGGCGGCGATGCGATTGGTCCGCGCCCGGTCAATTACCACCTCGCCGCGTTGAAAGCGATGGGCGCAGACGTTGAAGTAACCGAACATAGCTTCCGGGCTAGGGCGAAACGGCTGCACGGCGCAGAAATTTCCTTCCCGTACCCAAGCGTTGGAGCGACCGAGTCCGTCGTCATGGCGGCCGTACTAGCCGAGGGGCGGACCGTCGTTCACAATGCTGCCATTGAACCAGAAGTGCTCGATCTTCTGCAGATGCTCCAAACGATGGGGGCGATCATTGAATTAGGGACGAACCGAACGCTCGTTATCGACGGCGTCGAGCAGCTCCACGGTACGCAATATACAGTTATACCTGATCGCATTGAAGCTGCGTCGTTTGCGAGTTTGGCTCTGGCGACCGATGGAGACATTATCGTCAGTGGAGCCTGCCAAGCCGATCTCATGACCTACCTGACGACCATTCGCCGTCTCGGTGGGGGATTCGAAGTTCGACCGGATGGCATCCGCTTCTTCCGTCAGGGTCGATTAACCGCTATTCACATCGAGACCGACACTCATCCCGGGTTTATGACCGATTGGCAACAGCCGCTCGTCACCGTCCTGACCCAAGCCCACGGCCAGTCAACCATCCACGAAACGGTATACGAAGATCGCTTCGGTTACACGAAGACCCTCCAGCAGATGGGGGCGAAGATTGAGACGAGCACGGATTGCTGGGGACAACTGCCGTGTCGCTGGTGGGCCCATGGCTACACCCACAGCTGCCAGGTGACCGGACCGACGCCGCTCAAGGGGACGATGATCGAGATCCCTGACATTCGAGCAGGTATGGCCCACCTCATCGCTGCCCTAGTGGCTCATGGCGAATCGCGCTTGGTGGGGGTTGAGCATCTTGACCGTGGCTACCAAGACCTCACGACGAGATTACAAGGTTTAGGCGCTCGCCTGAAACGTGAAAATCGTGTAGACTAGCGTCATGCGTTCCCGACTGGCGATCATCATCACCAGCGCCATCCTCCTCGTGACCATTGGGTTCATCGGCGGGGTGATCGTGACCGGTCAGCAACTTCGCGGATTAGCGCCGAAGTCGCTGCAAGCCGCCTTAGAAAAACTCAATCCATCACCACAGGGGGCAGACTACCAGCAATTCCTGCGCGTGTGGGACAGCGTCCACCGCGATTACGTCAACGCGAAGGTAGATGATGCTGAACTGTTGCAAGGGGCAATTTCTGGTCTCGTTGGCGGGTTACATGACCCCTACTCGATGTACTTTTCGGCGGCTGAATCGAAGCAATTTCAAGATGAAATAGCCGGAACGTTTGAAGGCGTAGGGATGGAAATCGGGTATAAAGACGACCACCTTGTTGTCATAGCGCCACTCGAAGATTCTCCGGCGGCCAAAGCTGGGATCGTAGCCGGTGACGTCATCCTCGCTATTGATAAACAGGATGCCAGCCGCTTAAGTGTCGACGAAGCAGTCAAGAATATCCGTGGCCAGAAGGGGACAACCGTAACGCTGGTGATCCGTCGTGGCCAGGAAACCGAACCACGGACGATTGCGATCGTTCGCAGCCAGATTGTGGTTAACCCCGTGACAATCAAGCTCGTCCAACGTGACGAGAAAACCTTTGCCCACATTCGACTAACGAGTTTCTCCCAGGATGCGACTAAGCTACTCCGTGGAGCCCTAGCGAAACAGGATGTCGCGGCCATTGATGGCTTCATCCTTGACCTTCGGAATAACCCCGGTGGATACCTCAATCAAGCGGTCGATATCACGGCGGTCTTCCTCCGGAGTGGCGAAGTCGTTGCCGAAGTTGATCGAACCGGCCAGAAGGAAACGTTCTCCGTCAATGGGCAGGCCGCGCTCCCAACACAACCGCTCGTCGTGCTCGTCAACGGCGGTAGCGCCTCGGCTTCGGAAATCGTGGCCGGCGCGCTCCAAGATCACCGTCGGGCGAAGCTCGTTGGTGTCACGACCTTTGGGAAGGGCACGGTCCAAGAGTATGAAACCCTGGCCGACGGGTCGAGCCTCAAACTGACCGTGGCCAAGTGGTTCACACCGAACGGCACGTCCATCAGTGAACAAGGGATTACCCCGGACATTGCGGTTGAACTTACGAACGATGATATCAGCGCCGGCCGTGATCCGCAGTTGCAGAAAGCCGTGGATATCTTATTAGGAGCATCATGAAGGTCCAACTACTGAAACCTGTCCCACACCTCGGCCGCGCGTCGGAAATCGTAGAAGTGACCGAAGCCTATGCACGTAACTACTTGCTCCCGAACAAACTCGCCGCGATTGCGACGCCGCAAGTCTTAGCCCAAGCAGCCAGTGCTCAAGCTCGCAGCCAGGCTGAAGCCGAACGGTTGAAGAAGCAGGCGCAGCTCGTAGCCGAACGGCTCCAAGGGATGACCATCGCCGTTACGGGCCAAGCCAACGACCAGGGCCGTCTCTTCGCAGCAGTAAAATCAGCAGCAGTCGTGGAGGCGATTGAACGGCAGTTGAACGTCACGTTACATGAAGCGAAGGTCCAACCTGATCATTTCAAACAACTGGGTGTCCAATCGGCGAAACTCCTCATACCTGGAACCGTGCCCATTGCTATAACAGTCGATCTACGCCATGCCTAAAACCTCAACCAAATACATTTTCGTCGTTGGCGGTGTGCTCTCGGGACTTGGAAAAGGGATAGCGGTCTCTTCGATTGGATTGCTGCTGAAGGGCCGCGGGTATCGCGTCTCGGCAATGAAAATCGATCCCTACCTGAACGTCGATGCTGGAACTATGAACCCGACCGAACATGGCGAGGTCTTCGTCACCTCCGATGGACTCGAAACTGACCAGGACATTGGCAATTACGAACGCTTTCTCGACCGAGACCTGACCCGACACAGTTACATGACGACTGGCCAAGTCTACCTATCGGTCATTGAGCGTGAACGGGCGCTGCAGTACAAGGGTAAGTGCGTTGAAGCCGTTCCTCATGTGCCTGAAGAGGTTATCCGCCGCATCACGACTGCCGCCCGCGTCAACCGAGCAGAAATACAGTTGGTGGAGATCGGCGGCACAGTCGGCGAGTACCAGAACATGATCTACCTCGAAGCGGCGAGAATGATGCACCTCCGCCATCCTGGGCAGGTCCAGTTCATCCTCTTGAGCTATCTGCCGATCCCTGGTCAGCTCGGCGAAATGAAGACTAAACCGACGCAGTATGCGGTTCGGACATTGAATGCTGCCGGCATTCAACCGGACTTCATTCTCGGACGCGGCGCGCTACCACTCGACCATCCCCGCAAAGAAAAGTTGTCGATCAACTGCAACATGCGTCCGACAGACATCATCTCCGCGCCGGATGTCAAGAATATATACACCATCCCGATCAACTATGAGCGCGAACGACTAGCCGAGAAAATCCTTGAGAAGTTCCATTTGCCGCTTCGTCAGCGAGACTTGAAGACCTGGCGGGCGATGGTGCGCCGTTCAGCTGGCCGAAAGGGGACCCTAACCATTGGCATTGTCGGCAAGTACTTTGCCTCGGGGACGTTCACGTTAGCCGACTCATACATTTCCGTCATCGAAGCGATTAAACACGCTGCCTGGTCCCGTAACTACGCGGTCAAGATTGATTGGCTTGAAGCCGAACGGTATGAACGCCAACCGTCAGCCCTACGCGAACTTGAACAGTATGATGGCGTGGTCGTCCCCGGCGGATTCGGTAGTCGGGGAGTCGAAGGAAAAATTGCGGTAATCCAATACCTGCGGACACACCGGATACCATTCTTCGGACTATGCTACGGGATGCAACTGGCAGCCGTCGAATTTGCCCGTCACGTCCTCCGTTTGCGAGAAGCCCATACCACCGAAGTCCGGCCGAAGACGAAAACTGCAGTCATTGACTTACTCCCCGAACAAGAACACCTCTTGCGTGAACACCACCTGGGCGGTTCAATGCGTTTAGGGAACTATCCCTGCCGGATTACGGCTGGCACAAAAACGGCGCAAGCGTATAAGCAACGGACGATTCAAGAGCGCCATCGCCATCGCTACGAGTTTCAAAATGCCTTTCGGACCACGTTCGAGGAACACGGGTTCCTCGTGGCTGGGGTCGAGCCAACCCGAAATCTTGTAGAGATCCTTGAGTTACGAGATCATCCGTGGTTTGTTGGAACGCAGTTCCACCCCGAGCTCCTTTCGCGGCCGTTACGACCGCACCCACTCTTTGTGGGCTTCATTACCAGCGCAGCCAAACAACAACGACGGACCGCTGTGGTCCGCCGCCATCGAAAGTAGACTTACGGTTTGACGTGAATGTACCGACGGGTCACTCGACGACCGTCGTAACGGATTTTCGTTTTCGCTTGAAAGACGACCTTGCCGGTGTTCGTGGCGAAGAGTGTATCATCGCCGCCGCGCTTGACGTTCAGACCTGGAAGAAAGCTAGCGCCGCGTTGTCGGACGAGTATTGCTCCGCGCTTTGCGGTTTGGCCGGCAAACAACTTGACTCCTAAGCGCTTACTGCGAGAGTCGCGCCCGAGACTAGTTGAGCCAGCGGATTTAGTGTGGGCCATAAAACAAAGATAACGAACCGAAGACTGTGCCGGTCCAGTATACGCAGATCAGCGGCGTGCGTCAAGGGGCCGGTCGGAGGACGAAGACCCGCGACGGGAAGGTGTCGGTGATGGTCGCTGGTTTGTGGTAACTGGTCAATCCACGCTCGAGCGAGGTGTACTGGGTTGTATTGACCCGAATTTGCTTGGCTGTAATGCGTTCCGGTGGCAGGAGTTGGTCAGGTATCGTTGACCAGGCGACCCATCCAGACCAGATCAACCAAGCGACGACCAAGACACCGAGGACGACGCCGGGACGGTTAAGGACTGTGGTGCCAATCCGGCGAAGACTGTGCAGGGAAACGTTCATCGGTATTATCGCCATAACGTTACCGCTTGGAGGTGAATGCTGACGAGTTGAGATTCAGCCGGAGTCATGGTGATGGCGTTGATCGCCACCAGCGGTTGGTGTTGTTGGATGGCCGAAACTGCCGCCAAGAGGTTTGCACCTGATCCCGTGAGGGTGGCTGACAGCGACCGGTTGACCAGTGCTGTTCCTGGGACGGCGTCAGCGAGCGTCATTTCATCCGCAGCCAGGTGATTTGCGCTGACGAGGCCATCGAACCAGGTGAAGAAAGCATCCTCGGTTGTAAAGGACCAGGTTTCGGCGTCGAGTTTGCCTTGGCGATCCTTAATCTCTTCGAGATTCTGGCTTAAGAGTTTCAGATTGGACTGTTGTTGGACGATGACCGCTTCGGCGGCGCGGTCGTTATCAATTTTGGTGCGAATGGCTTGCAACCCGGGGATAAGGAATACCGCGCCATAGACCAAAGCCGCGACGGTCACCACGGCAGCAGTGAAACTCGCGAGATAGGTTTTCGGTTGCAGGGAGGTCATGGTCACGGAGTGTTGACGAGAACGGCGGTGTAACTGAACGGCAAGTCAGTCCGTTTGGAGGGTTGCGATGCTGTGGTTACCCCGGTCAAAAGCGGACTCTTCTTCATCGCTTCATCGAGCGCTAGGAACGATTGGCGGGTTGCCGCCACGCCGGTGAGTGTTACTTTACCGTTGTTCAAAACATCTAGCGATGAGACCGTGACGTCGGCTGGGAGGAGGGCCAACAGGTTACTCAACACGGTAGACCACTGACGAGAAGTTCCGAGACTGGTCTGCAGCGA
>JACRFO010000074.1 GCA_016217865.1 Candidatus Kerfeldbacteria bacterium
AAGTTTTCTTGGGACCGTTACGCCCAGCGCGTTATTGCTGACCTCCACCATCTCGCCCATGGCTAACCGTACCGCCATCATTATTGTGAACTGGAACGGCCGGCGTCACCTGGCCGACTGCTACGACGCACTGGCAGCACAAACTGATCAGGACTTCCGTGTGATTTTCGTCGACAATGGTTCAACCGACGATTCTGTTGCCTATACGCAGCGGCGGCTACCGGCTGCAGAGATCATTGCCCTCGGCGAGAACACTGGTTTTGCTAAAGCGAATAACCTCGGGATTACCCGCGCGCTCCAACAACCTGACTGCCAGTACATCGCCCTGCTCAACAACGATACGGCCGTCGATCCCCAGTGGTTGGCGCGCCTGACTGCCGCCGCCGAACAGCACACGTCGTATGCGAGCTTCGCTTGTTTGATGGTCTACTTCAACGATGTCAATCGCGTCGATTCAGCTGGCCACCGACTCCTACCAACCGGCCGCGTCACGAACTGGGGACAGCGACTAGCTCGCCAGGATTTCTCGAAACCGGCCGAAGTGTTTGGACCATGTGCTGGCGCTGCCTTATACCGCCGCGAATTTTTCGAGACGGTTGGCCTGTTCGACGAGTCCCTGTTCGCGTACTACGAAGATGTTGACCTCAACTGGCGGGCAGTTCTGCGGGGTCTGCGTTGTTACTATGAACCAGCAGCGGTTGTTCGTCATAAAGGTGCTGGCACCTCGCAAGGCAACCGCCGTTTCCAGATCCTCTCGTTCCGGAATCGCCTGATCATCAACACGAAGGACTTGCCAACTGATTTCATGTTCTCCCACCTCTTCCGATACCTCGGTTTTGAGTTGTTCATGTTTGCTGTCTTACTGCTCAATGGGAAATTTTCGGCCATCACCCAGTGGTGGCAGGCTCGCGCTGGTGCCCAGCAATCCCGGAAATCGATCCAGGCGCAACGGACCATTTCCCTAGCCCAACTTCGGGCTTTTGAAGTTCACCGTGAAATCTGATACACTGCGAAAGCCTCATTCACTCGTACTGCACGTATGAAAGTTGTGGTTACCGGCGGCGCCGGGTTCATCGGTTCGAATATCGTTGACGAGCTCCTCCGTCGAGCGCATAACGTGACGGTTGTTGATAATCTCTCAACCGGCAATTTACAAAACCTTCGCGGTAATCGCCGCTCAATTCGTTTTATCCAAGGCGATATTCGAAGTTCGAAAACTCTTGCCAAAGCTTTTCGCGGTGCCGATTACGTTTTGCATCAGGCTGCCTTACCGTCAGTACCGCGTTCGATCAACCGCCCATGGGAATCGCACGACGTCAACGTCAACGGCCTCGTGAAAGTCCTGATGGCCGCCCACAGCGCCCACGTCAAGAAGGTGGTCCTCGCCTCGTCGTCATCGGTCTATGGAAACCGGGCGAACTTCGGCGCCGAAGTCATCAAACATAAAAAGGAAATCATGCGGCCGCAGCCGCTATCGCCTTACGCCGTTAACAAATTGACGGATGAGTATTACGCGAAAGTCTTCGCGCACATCTACAAACTCCCGACCGTCTGCCTACGTTATTTCAATGTCTTCGGTCCACGCCAGGACCCGAAGAGCGAATACGCCGCGGTGATTCCCCGCTTCATCACTGCGATCGCCAAGAACCAACGACCGACCATTTTCGGCGACGGTTTGCAATCCCGTGACTTCACCTACGTCACGAATGTTGTGGAGGCTAATATCCTCGCTATGACCGCCGATAAAATCCACGACGGAGAGTCGATCAACATCGCCTGCGGCCAGTCCATCACCCTGCGCCAGCTCGTTAAAGAAATCAATCATCAACTCCATCGCCGCGTCAAACCAAAATTCCTGCCGCCTCGGCCTGGTGATGTGAAGTACTCCCTCGCCGACATCCGCAAAGCCCACCGCATGATCGGGTACGAACCGATCGTCAAGTTCTCCGAAGGGTTAGCGCGAACCGTCGACTGGTATCAAGCCTAGCCGATTAGGCTTTCACGCCCTGACAGGTGATCCCGGCCTCGGGGTGTTCGTATGACTGTATATCGTGCAGGCCGTTGTCGGTAAACCAACTGGTAATCGTCTCGACGCGGTAGTAATTACTCTTCGGCGTCGCCAGCACGTCGAACGTGTCGTTCAGTTTCATGTTGAACGAGAAGTTAGCGTAGTATGAGAACGGCACTTTCTTGGCTAACCCCGGCATACCCATTCGGTTGAAGAGGTGCGTCAAACCGTTCAAGCCGTGAGCGAGCAGGGCTGGCGGATAACTTAACGCCAGGACAGCGGGTTTCGGCAGCAGTTTGACCACGCTCCGCACGGGTTCATAGAGGTAGATCGCTCGTTTGTTGTGGCGGCGGTTGTAAACCCAAATCGCGACCGTGCCGCCTGTTTTCGTGAACGACTTGAGTTGGTTGAAGCCTTGTTGTGGTTGAGGGAGGTGGTGGAGAACGCCGATGCTGTAGACGATATCAAAAATTGGGGCGAAGGGCATGGCGTAGACATCGGCTTGGACAATGAGTGCGTTGTCATAGCCTTTCGTCATCTCGTAGGCAACTTCAACGCTTTCGCCAAGATCCGACCCAATCGCCATCGCGGCGCCGCACACCAGCGCTTGTTTTGTGAAGCGACCAGAACCGCAACCGACATCGAGGACAATTTTACCGCGGATCGTCTCTTCGGTAATGAATGGGCCGATGAAGTGGAGGAAATTCTGTTTTTCAAACGAGTTCTCACGGTAGATGTTCTTCCACTCCCAAGCAAAACTCGCACCCGTCTTCGCTAGGTGTCGCTCAAATTTGTCAAAATCTTCAATCGCGGCAATCGCTTGCTGCCACTCGGCCGCCGCTGCCGGCGGTAACTGCTTTGACCACTGCTGATGAAAAGCGTGGTGGCGTTGCAGAAAATCGGTTTTCAATTTCCCATTCAGTACTCGGGGAATCCCGCCGACGATTGGGTACCAGTTGGCCGTGGTGGTCAGGATACCGGCGGTAACGTGGTCGCCTTGCTGTTCAAGGATCCGGAGCTGGAACGGTTGGTGCGAGACAGGGTCAACGAGGTACTGGAGGTGTGATGCGCGCATAGATTCAAGTGATCGTAAACTGGTAGGTGTTCGTAAATTGTTCGCGGGTCAGCCAGGTCGCTCGGCGTAATGTCAGATGTCGGCGCAACCACCAGCGTATTCCCGCCGGCACATAGGCCAGTCCGAGAAACATCAACAGCCCGGCAACGTCGCGGTAGCCGGTGAGGCGAAAGTGCGACCAAGCACCGCGTATATTACCACGGACCCGTTGGCTCGACAAATTCTGACCATCATGGCGAATACGGTGAATAGTCAGGCCTGTTTGAAGGCAAGCAATCGTCCCCTGTCGACGTAACGTGTCCCGCTCAAAGAACTCATCAGGGAGCGGCTGACGCGGGTCGTAACGTGCGGCGCTTCGCCGAAAGACTAATGACGTATGGTCAACGAATGCCGTCTGTTCCGGATTGGGCGGCGAAATGAGCGTTTGACGTTCTTCGTAGTAGTAGAACGTCAATGTCCCGCAAGCGGCGACCGACAGGTGGTCAGTCAAGTATCGCACTTGTTGCTCTAGTTTCGTCGGCAGCCACAAGTCGTCGTGGTCTTGGATGGCAATCAACTCCCCTCGAGCCTGCGCCAGCAATTCATTCAGCGCTTGATACGGCCCAAGGTTCGACGGTCCCGCAGTCAGGTGAACGCGCGAATCACCGATCTGATTAATGATCGTGCGCGTGGCATCGGTTGAATGATTATCCCAAACGAGTATTTCTGTGGCCGGATACGTTTGATCGAGGCAACTTCGCAACGTCGCCGCAATATACCGCTCGGCGTTGTAGGTGACGATCAGAATGCTGACCAGCGGTTGATTCATGTCCGCGTGATCAACGATTGGTAGAGGCGATCCAATTGTTCAATTTTCTTTTCCAGGGCAAAGTGCTCTTCAAATCGACGACGCGCAGTAGCGGCTAGTGTTTCGCGGCGGTGCACGTCTTGTTGTAACGCACTTATAGTTTGCGCCATCAGGTCCGCATTGCCAGTATCCAGTAACACTCCTGTCTCGGGGGTGATGACTTCGCGATTCTCCGGCGTATCGGTGACCATGATCGTCCGGCCGGCGGCCATAGCTTCCAGCAGCGCGTTGGACATTCCTTCAAATAACGATGGGAGGATGAAGATATCAAGTAGCTTCAATACTTCCTTCACGTCTTTCCGATTGCCCAAAAAGTGCATCCGTTCAGCCACCCCCGCCTCCTGTGCCTGGCGGCGGATCTTCTCTTCTTCTTTACCGTCACCAATGATCAAACAGTGGATGGGCGGGGTTGATTCCCGTAAACGCTGAACTGGGGCCACCAGCCGATCCACGGCCTTTTCTGGACGGAGTTGTGAGACGGTGCCAATGATGAAGGCTTCGGGCGGTAAACCAATTGATTGGCGTAACTGATCGCGAGTTTCAGCGGCTAAGGTTGTCGTCCACTCGTTGACGGGCAGACCATTCGTGACCACGGTGAATGTTTCCGCGCGGAAATGTAGGTCTTCCACGTAAAAGCGTCGGACTTCTTCCGAAACAGCAATGTGGTGAGTGACCCAACCGTCGAACAGTTTTACCCAACGCAGGATGCCGCCAGTATTGTACCCACGTAAGGACGCCCGGAGCGAGCTCACGATAATTGGAATACCAGCGAGATGACCGAAAATCCGACCGACGAGATCGGCATGAATGAGGTAGGTCGTCAGGACGGCTGGACGGTATCGCACTACCAGGTCGCGAAATTTCCACCACGCCCGGAGGTCGAGCGGGTGTGCCATGTTCAGGAATTCGGTCGTCAGCCCGGCCTGACGGTAGACCTCGCCCATCGGCCCATCCCCACGGAGCGAAACGAGCACATGGTGGTACCGATCAAGCCGGGGTAAAACGCGCGATAACATCCGCTCGGCTCCGCCGACGTTAAAGCCAGTGATCAGGTGGAACAGGATTGGCTTGGCGTTAGTCGATGTACTGTTCATACCAGAGTTCTAACATAAGTAAGGACCAGAGTTGATACGCGTAACTGATTCGCCCCGAGGTGTGACGGCGGAGCAGATTGCGAACAACGTCGGGGGCAAAAATATCGCGTTTGGCAAATCGTTCGAGGTGCTCGCCAATGAAGCCATTGAGTTCGCCGCGGAACCAGTGTTCGATCGGCACGCCAAAACCTTTTTTTGGACGATCGAGAATACTATCAGGAACGATTCCCCGCAGGGCCTGACGGAAGATATACTTCTTTTGTTGGCCCTTCACTTTCAGTGCTGGGGGTATGGTGGCAGTCATTTCCATGAAGACGTGGTCAAGAAGCGGTGACCGGCCCTCGAGCGACCAGGCCATACTCGCGATATCGACTTTCACCAGCAGGTCGTCTGGCAAGTAGGTTTGGTTGTCTGCACCCATAACCTGGACCATCGGATTGGTCGCGTTGGTACGTTGCATGGCATCGGCGATCAGTTGCCAACTTGGCTCAACCTGCCCTAACCGCTGGCGGAAGGCCGTCGTGTAGTGCGCTTGCTTGTACTCATCGCTGAAGTACTGCATGTATTCCAGATAGCGGCGGGCCGGTGGTGTCAGCAGCGAACTGGCGAACCGGGCCGCCCGATCCGTCAATGTTGTCGGGTATAGCGCCCGGACCGAGGTAGCGGCACCACGGGCGAGGTGTTTCAACACCCGCGGCATGCGGCCTAAGATACTGGCAAACGAGTAGATCGGGTACCGCTCGTATCCAGCAAAATTCTCATCACCACCGTCGCCATTGAGCGCGACGGTCACGTGTTGCCTGGTGAGTTGCGACAAGATGTACGTCGGCAACGCTGACGAGTCGGCGAACGGTTCTTCGTACTGCCAAGCTAACTTGGGCAAAATATCAACCGCCTGCGGTTCAACGACGAATTCGGTGTGTTCGGTCGCGTACTGCTGGGCAATCATCTTAGCGTACGGCAATTCATTGTGGCTGGCCTCCTTGAACCCGATGGAAAACGTTTTCACTGGCCGGTCGGAATGTTTGGCCATCATAGCAACGACTGCGCTTGAATCAATACCACCACTCAAAAAGGCCCCGAGCGGCACGTCGCTGATCATCCGCAACCGTACGCTGGTCGACAGTTCACGACGAATCAATTCCGT
>JACRFO010000073.1 GCA_016217865.1 Candidatus Kerfeldbacteria bacterium
TATGGCGGTGCTTCTGGGGTAGCCGACGGAACGGTTGATGCGGGTGTGCTCGTCAATGTGTTGCATCAGAGCAAGAAACCGAAAGACATCTTGTCGGAAGTCCATCGGATGCTGAAAGTCGGCGCACCGCTACTCATCGTTGATTGGCGACCCGAAGTGGAAGCGACGATTGCACCAACGCGAAAAGCACGACTCGCGGCAGAGTACGTTGAAGGCCTCGCGAAGTCGGTCGGCCTGGCGCCAGTCAGTCGGCTTGATCCTAGCCAGTATCACTGGGGGATCGTCGTCGCGAAGACATAAGGTATGCCGTCCGCCAGGCAACGACGTGGGACTGCGGCCGAAGACCAAGCCGCAGCATTTTTGCAGCAAAAAAGTTACCGCATCATCGACCGTCATGTGACTTCTCGGTACGGTGAAATTGACATCCTCGCTGCCGACGGCGAGACGATTGTAGCTGTTGAAGTGAAGGCGCGGCAGAGCGCAGCATTCGGCCGGGCGATTGAGGCCGTCACTCCAGCCAAGCTAGCAAAGATCACCCAAGCACTTGACGACATCCTCCACTCACGGAACTGGTCTGGTCGGCCAATCCGTATTGATGTGGTCACGATCGAACCCGGCAGTATTCAGCACTACCGAGCGGTCAGCTAGGTTAGTTGACGGCCAGCGGAAAGACGAGTAGATTCGTGGCATCGGTGTCCCGCTTTTGGCTGGCGACAAACTGGGGGGTAGGTACCAGCGTGGAACGCATCGTCATCTTCTTCGAAGTGCTGGATCCGTGGGTGCGGCTGATGAACAACCGGCTGTCCGGCCTGGCGCGGCTGCGCTGGGCGAACAACATCCCGGAGCTCGAGCAGTTCCTCCTCAACGGTCCGCGACCGACGCTCGTTGTCCTGACAGGCGGCAGCGGTGCCAGGGATCTGGTAGGTGTCCTCGGTGTGATCGACAACCTGGTGGCGGCTGGCTACACCGATTTGGTCGCGGCCGACCCGACCGGACTGGTGAACGACCAACTGATGGCCGCTGGATGTCGACACCGGGTGGACGACCGCGACCGCCTCGCGCCGTTCATCGAGCAGTACCTCAACGGACACACCACATACGTCGACTAGCCTCGGCGTTTTTTCTTATACCCGCAGTACACCCCGTTGGAAAAATCGCGTATCACTTTTGACATTCCATGGTATCCCCGATAGGATGGACCGGTTCACCTTCGTCCCTCAACCCGGAGTGTGCCATGGACGACCCGAACACCGACCGCAGTCCTTTCCACGAGACGATCATCCGTGAACTGGCGATCGCCACCAAGGAGCCGAACGACGTCTCGGAGGGGATTCGCATCCTGGCCCTGACGCGCCTGCTCAACGGTACCCACGTACCACTCGAAGCGATGCTGCCGCTGGCGGAGCAGCTGGAGCAGCTCGGCGAAAAGACGGTGTACCGGCCGCCGCTGCGTGACAGCGCCAACCGGCTTCGCGCCCTCCACCACCACCTCGCTGCAGATCGCCTGGCGGTAACCCCCGAGTCATAAGGCTCGGGTTTTTGACAAGGATACGTGGTCGTGATAGTCTCGATCTACCTAGTTCTACCCTGAACTAGTGATTTGCGCTGACTAAACCCCTCCGCCCATGGCGACCTCCGCCCTGAAACAAGCAATCGAAGAGATTTGCGCCGAAAAGAATATTCCGTACGAATCGGTTATCGAGACTATTGAAGCTGCCCTGGCTGTCGCGTACCGAAAAGACTTTGGTGAAAAGAACCAGAACGTCATTGTTGAATTTAAGGCCGAAGACGGTTCGAGCCGAGTGTTTGACGTAAAAACGGTCGTCGAAGATACACTGTACGACGAGTATCTCGAAGAGCAGAAACGCCGCGAAGCGGCCGAAGCCGAAGGCAAGCTCGACGAGTACCTGGAGCAGAAGCGACAGGAAGAAGAGGCTCAACGGACCGCGCAAGCCGAAACGGCCGCGGCTGATGCATCGGTTGAAAGTAAAGAGGAACGGTTCGACCCAAAAAAGCACATCGGCCTGACCGAAGCGAAGCAGCTCGACAAGAAGTATGAACTTGGTGATGAAATCCGGACCGAGTTGTTTCCGCCGGCAGCCTACGGACGAATGGCGGCCCAAACGGCCAAGCAGGTGATCATCCAGAGAATTCGTGAAGCCGAGCGCGATATCGTCTACAAGGAATTCAAAGGCCGCGAAGGCGAAATGCTGACGGCGATGGTCCAACGGGTTGAAGGCCGGATGGTCTTGATTGATCTCGGTCACGCAACGGCGATCATGCCTCCTCCAGAACAAGTGCAACGCGAACATTACCGTCCCGGTGATCGGATTAAAGTCTACCTCGTGGCGGTCAACATGACGCCGCGCGGACCGGAAATCGTCGTCTCGCGGTCGCATCCGGAAATGGTGCGCAAGCTCTTCACTTTCGAAGTGCCGGAACTCCAGAATGAGGCAGTCCAAATTAAATCGATTGCTCGCGAAGCTGGATTGCGGACGAAGCTGGCGGTTTGGTCAGAACAAAAGAATATTGATCCGGTTGGCTCACTCGTCGGTCAGCGTGGGACGCGCGTGCAGACGGTCATTTCCGAACTGGGCGGTGAGAAAATCGATATCATTGAATGGTCAGATGATCCGGTCAAGTACATCACCAATGCGCTGTCACCGGCGAAAGTCATTTCGATCAAGTTGAACGATACCGAACATGCCTGCGTCGCGGAAGTCAAAGACGACCAGCTTTCCCTGGCAATCGGCAAATCCGGCCAGAACGTTCGGCTCGCCGCCAAACTCACAGGTTGGAAGATTGACCTCGTGGGCGATAGCGGCGCGACGCCGACGAGTGTTGATGGTGAAGCTACGGAAGCAGCCGTTGACGGTGAGCCAGTAGCGGAAGCGACTGGTCCGGCTGAACTAGCAGCTGGCGCAGCGAGCGATACACCAAGTGAGGCGCCCCCAGCCCCAGCCGAGCCGGTCGAAGGACCGGTCGCAACCGAACCAACTAAAGAGTAACTTTTTATTAGTCCACTGACCCACAGGGATATGACGTTTATCTATTTCACTCTCAGCATCAGCGCGATCGGCTTGATCGTCACCTGGATGCTTGCCCGCCTTGTCCAACGACAGGCCGAAGGCACTGAAGCCATGCAGAAAGTTGCGGCGGCAATTCGCGCCGGCGCGATGGCTTTCCTCAAGCGGCAGTATACAACGATTAGCCTGATCGCTGTCGGGGTGGCCGCGCTGATCGTCATGGCGTACATCAGCTCAGGCAAAGCCAGTCTGGGCTGGGAAACCGCCATTGCCTTCCTCCTCGGGGCCATTGCTTCCGGGATCGCCGGTTATATGGGCATGTATGTGTCAGTCCGAGCCAACTCGAAAGTTGCGGCGCAAGCGGATAAGGGCAGCCTCAATGGGGCCATGAGCGTGGCGCTTCGTGGCGGTGCCGTTGAGGGCATGCTCGTCTCCTCGCTCTCGCTGCTCGGATTGTCGGCGTTATTTTTCGTCTACACCCAATGGCTCCACTTTGATCCGCGGGAAGTACCGAGCGCAATCATCGGCTTCGGTTTTGGCGCCTCGCTCGTCGCCCTCTTCGCTCAACTCGGTGGCGGTATTTACACGAAGGCTGCTGATGTTGGGGCCGACCTCGTTGGTAAAGTTGAAGCAGGAATTCCTGAAGACGACCCACGCAATCCGGCCGTCATTGCCGACCTCGTTGGCGATAATGTTGGTGACTGTGCTGGTCGCGGATCTGACCTATTCGAATCCACTGCGGCCGAGAACATCGGGGCAATGATCCTCGGTGTCGCGCTCTTCCCGACGTTTGGAATTAACGGCATCCTCTTCCCGCTCGTTATCCAAGCATGCGGCATGATCGCTTCGATCATCTCCGTCTTTGTCGTCAAGGTGAAGGAGAACGAAGATCCAATGAACGCCCTCAACCGTGGTTACTACTTGGCGGCGACGCTCGGCGCGGTAGCGATGTTCTTCGTCACCAAGATGATGCTCGGCGATCATTACCTAAACTTCTTCGCCGCCGGGCTGGTTGGGATCGTCATGGGTATCATCTTCCTCTTCCTGACCCAGTACTACACCGACCACAAGTTCCGGCCGGTCATGTCGATTGCGCGGGCGAGTGAAACTGGCCCAGCCACGAACATCATTGCCGGATTAGCCGTTGGTTTCGAAAACGTCGCGCTCCCAGTGATCACCATTGGTGCGGCGCTGTGGGGTTCCTTTGCCCTCGGTGAAGCGACCGGGCTCAACAACGGCGGGCTTTACGGTACGGCCGTTGCGACCATCGGCATGCTCGTGACCTCGATGTACGTCCTGGCCATGGATACGTTCGGGCCAATTACGGATAATGCCGGTGGCATCGTCGAGATGTCAAATGGATCCGAATCGACTCGGAAAATCACCGACCGCCTTGACTCTGTTGGGAACACGACGAAAGCTCTGACGAAGGGGTACGCCGTTGGTTCAGCTGCACTGGCCGCCTTCCTCCTCTTCTCGGCCTACCTCGAACAGGTCAATCTCGTGACGGTCAACCTGGCGAACATCAAAGTCTTCATCGGCGCGTTCATTGGCGCGATGCTCGTCTTCCTCTTCTCGGCCTTAGCGATGCGCGCTGTTGGAAGGAGTGCCGGATATATCATCGAAGAAGTGCGCCGGCAATTCCGGGAAAAACCAGGAATCATGCAAGGTACGGAACAGCCGGACTATGGCCGGGCCGTTGATATCACGACACGCGGTGCGTTGAAGCAGATGGTACTGCCAGGCATCATCGCCATCGCGGTCCCGATTGCTGTCGGTTTGGTCCTCCGCGCTGAAGCGGCCGCAGGTATGTTGATGGTTGGCACGATTGCCGGGGTGATCATGGCGCTCGTCATGAACAACGCTGGTGGCGCCTGGGATAACGCCAAGAAATTCATCGAGTCCGGTGAGTTCAAGGATTCCAATGGCGTGGTCCAAGGGAAGAAAACGGCGGTGCACGCCGCAGCCGTTGTCGGTGACACCGTCGGTGATCCGTTCAAGGATACGGCTGGTCCATCCCTGCACGTCTTGATTAAACTCTTAGCAACACTGACACTCGTCCTCGCCGCGTTGTTCATCTAACGGGCATCGAGTGCATCACCAGCCCCGCTACGGCGGGGCTGGTTTTTGGAAAAGAAAATAACCTCGAGTGCTAATAGCAGATGGCGAGGTCGAGTTGCTTCAGCGTTGCGGCTGGAGCTGGCGGCCGTTGAACAGCCGGATGAAGTTGGGGACGGCGTAGACGATCGCGAGGTGGAGCAGGACGATGTAGGCGGCGGCTTGACCGAGCAGGTACGTTGGCCAGCCGTCGACGAGCGAGAGCCACAGGTAGGCGCTGACCATGATGCTGGTCATCGTCCGCGACAGGGCGTCATTGCATCCTGCCACGACCCAGTCGTTGGGCTTAGCGCCGAGTTTCTCGGCACAGGGAACGAAAGCCAGGACGACGAAGGCACAGAGCCAGATGGTATGGAGCGGGTTGGTTGAGGTCTCACCCACGACCTTGATCCGGTGTAGGACCTCTCCTGCATCCAGGCCGGCGACGAACGCGGTCATGAGGAGCACCAGTGTCCAACAGAACTTCATGTCTCCCTCCCCCGGTGGAGTGTCTGGTGGAATGTACCCGAGCGTCCGAGTACATAGGTATCTACTCCTGTACACAATACTGTGTCAAGCGGAAAAAAATGAACCAGCTCCGGGGAGAACTGGTTATGGGTGCTGCTGGTACGTACCAGCGCGCTTGGCCCGACGGACGTCATCGCAGACGTCTTCCATCCGAACCGGATGAAGGACCGGGGTGACGAGCGGGCGGGTCGCACGCCGGCGGAGGTAGGCACCGTACGCGGCGAGGATGGCGAGGGCGAACAGGACGAGACTGGCGATCAGGTTGTTCACGGCGTGTCTCCTTCGGTTGGGTTTTTCCACCAGTGCTCGACCGGATAACCTTCATCGGCCGAGTGGTCGATAGTGTTGGTCTGAATGCAGCAGAGGATCAGACCAAGGAACCACCAGGGCGCGTGCTCCACCAACAGGTGTTTCATGGGAGCCTCTTTCAGAACGAAGGGGTGTTAGGGCCATTCCTGAAAGACCGCTCAACCTAGCAGAAAAACTGGATTTTGTCAATGATGGGCGCTATACTACTGGGGTATGGCTTCACCGTATCGGGTCCTCGCTTTCACGGTTTTACCGCTGCTCCGGTGGCGGATTCAGCGTATCGATGGACGTGAACACCTCCCGTCCGGGGCGTTTATCGTCGCCGTTAACCATCAGAGTTGGATTGATTCGGCAATTCTCGGCGGCGCGCTATATCGGCACATCGGAAAATCGCTGCGGTTCATAGCCCAATCGAGCAAGTGGCGCAGCGTCGGCGGAATTCCCATCAACGAGTACAACAAATCTAGTGTCCTCGACATTGCCTATGGATACCTTGAAGCCGGTCACCCAGTCGTTGTCTTTCCCGAGGGCAACAGTAATAAGAACCCCGAACTTCGTTCTGGAAAAACTGGGGCGGCCCGTTTAGCTCTGCGCAGCGGGCTACCAGTTGTTCCGATCGGCATCCAAGGAACGAACGGAGTGAAGGCGTGGCAAGCACAGCTCTGGTTCTTCCGTTTTTGGAAACCATGCCGCGTGACGATCGGCGAGCCGATGCTTTTTCCCCGGACAGCGCTGACTGGCAACGACGAAGCGTTGCTGATGACCACGACGGACCGGATCATGAGGGGGATTAGTGCGGTCTCATCGAAACCGTATGCCGACGCGCCACTACAGCCGAACATGCTGCCGAATCCTTCGTTCCTATCATGGTTGATTTGGCGTGTGGCGGCTCCACTCATTTACCTCCGGATTCGGGTCCATGGAACAGAACACCTACCGACCAGCGGCGCTTTCATCGTCGTCGGCAACCATAACAGTTACTTTGATGCCCCGACCTTGAGTGCGGCGGTCTATCGGGCCCGCAAGTTGTTCCTCCAGTATCCGACGAAGCCGACCGTAGCTGCCGCCTTGCAGCGTATCGTCGGTCAACGTGGGCTGACGACGATTGGCATCGTTCCGATTGATCCAACCAGCCGCGCAACTGTCCTCGACGCTGCGATTGCTCACCTCCGGTCGGGCGGGGCCGTTGGCATTTTCCCCGAGGGGATGCGCAACAAACCATCCGTAAATCCGCAGTGGCAGACAACTATGTTACGAGGGAAAACCGGCGTGGCCCGGCTGTGGTTAGCGTCGGGAGCGCCAGTTATTCCGGTTGGGATAGAAGCGCCGTATGGTATTTCCTACCTCGAGACACTGCTGATCATCTTGAGGTTCTGGAAACCAGTCCACCTCACCTTTGGTCCGCCCGTGGCGATGCCTGTTCCTCCGTCAACCGCGCCGTCAAAAGAGGACCTCGAACAGATCACCCGCATCGTGATGCGACGGGTCGCGGCCTTGTGCCATTTAACGTACACATACTGACATGCATCCGCGA
>JACRFO010000075.1 GCA_016217865.1 Candidatus Kerfeldbacteria bacterium
CGAGCATATCAACCAATCCCGCAACGAGCACATCATCACGCTGGAAGACCCGATCGAGTTCGTCTACCAGCCGAAACAGTCGCTGATCATGCAGCGGCAACTCGGATCGGACATGATCACCTTCGCCGAAGGCCTGAAACACGTCCTCCGGCAGGACCCGAACGTCATCCTCGTCGGCGAGATGCGCGACCTCGAGACGATCTCCTCGACCATCACCTTGGCCGAAACCGGGCACTTGGTGCTGGCCACCCTGCATACGAGCAACTCGGCCCAAACGATCGACCGGATCATCGACGTCTTCCCGCCCTACCAACAGCCGCAAGTCCGCTTACAAATGTCGCTGTTCTTGAAGGCCATCATCTCGCAGCAACTGCTCCCGACCGCTGACGGCAAAGGACGGATCGCCGCCCGCGAAGTCCTGATCAACACGCCGGCCGTCGGCAACCTGATCCGCGAAAACAAGATCGCCCAGATCAAAACCGCGATGCAGACCAGCGCCGAAGTCGGCATGATGACCATGGACCAGGACCTGCAGCGGCTCTACAACGACGGCAAGATCAGCCACGATGTGGCCTTAGCGCATATCTCGAATCCGCAACTGCTGCGGTAGTCGGGACGTGAAGCTCGCCGACCAAGTCATCGTCATCACCGGGGCAAACAGTGGCCTCGGTTTTGCGCTCGCCGATGTCCTGGTCAAACGGCGCGGCAACGTGGTGATGAGCGACCGACCCGGTTCACATCCGGAACAAGAACACCTCATCGGTGCGACCACCATCCCGGCCGACGTGACCGACGAAAGTCAGGTCCAGGCTTTGGCTGACGCGACGGTCAGTCGGTTCGGAAAAATCGACCTGTGGATCAACAACGCCGGCATCTGGATGCCGTATACTGCCTTCGAAGATGTACCGGTCGAACGGGCGCGACGAATCATGGACGTCAACTACTTCGGCGTCTGGCACGGGTCGCAGGCCGCCTACCGGCAAATGCTCAAGCAGGGCGGCGGCGCGATCCTCAACATCCTGTCCATCCGCGTCCAAGAACCCGTCGCCCAAACGGCGGCCTACAGTTCGAGCAAATTCGCGGCCCACGCCTTGACCCAAGTCTTGCGGTCCGAAGCGGCCGCTCACAACATCAAGGTCCTGGCGGCCATGCCGGAACGCATCCGGACGCACCTGTTCGATGAACAACGACCGGTGGACCACGATAGCTTCATGGATCCGACGGCGGTCGCCACCCGGATCGCCGACTGGCTGGAACAGGACGCGCCGACCCTCGACCTGGTAATCACGCACGAATCCGTCTTGGGCTAATTCGGTAAGGCTTGCCGCGGATAGGTAGACATGGTAGTCTGTTTTGGCTTTTTCTTGCGCCCGTAGCTCAGTGGATTAGAGCATTTGGCTTCGGACCAAAGGGTCGGGGGTTCGAGTCCCTCCGGGCGCACCACGCGTGTAAAACGCGCCTCAACCCCACTTGACTGGGACAATGGTATGTCAACATCTAGAACAATATGACTCTATTTAGAGCTAAGCCTACGCTAACGGCAACTATCCATATATCTCCCGACCTAGAGTCAGAAGTGACTTACGATGCGAGTAGACCCGACACGGCCCACATGGTTGCCCTTGCTTTAGCATATGGTGCCAAGGTTCGTTGGCTTGTAAATTCAGAGCCTGAATCTGTCCGCGAAGCATTGATTGAATGGAGTCAGAACTGTATGGACCGTTGGGATAATGTGGCTCCAGGCGAACTTGCCGCTGATCTTAAACAGCATTTTAGAGATGAGGGCTTAGGTTCAACGAACCCCGCAACGGTACCCGGCGGCGAGACCTTTAAAATAAAGCTGTTTGCTGAATGGCGAGTGTGGAACGAACTTCCGAAACAAGGAATGTCGGTCAATGTCGCATGGCATTACATTGTGCTACTGGAAGCAATCCATGAACGGTTGCAGGGCCCAGATGGCAACCCAGTCGCTCATATTCCACTTGGGCAGTTTTGGCGTAAAGACTTACAAGTCGCAGAGACTTTTAACGGTTCAGATTTGAGTGTCCTAAAGACACTGACTGACAAGGCACGTGAGAGTTTCAACGATTTCGTCGCTAAGCTACAGGAAACAGAGTCTGCCGCAAGTTGACCGCAGGGCGGCTTGCCCCGCGGTTCGAGTCGCACTTGATTCAAGTAATTGTCATATCATTCGAGGATGCAACAACTGCCTACAGTACGTCGCAATACGGATTACACAAAATACTTGCACCTATTGAAGAAGAACCATCATCTTGCCCAAGACGGTGTAAAACAGGTAAGAGCAAAAAGTGCTGAACTAGAACAGAAGGGACAGTCTGGCTACTTTCAGTATAGAGCATTGGCATTAGGGGCTTGTAATCACCCTTCACTAGTAGCCGTCGATAAGGATAGACTGTTCTACTCTGAGATTGAGAAGATTAAAGAGTTCGACGAAGACAGAATGCACCGCATTAATAGTATTTTGGATGCCGCCATTGATCATATGTCGCGCATTCAGCCTGCGCCTTCTCCCTCAGAGGGCAGGGGCTTTACCCAAAACATCAATACATCGGCAACTGCAAACGCGACCGCAACGGCTGAAGTTCAAATACTAGAACTCGTTCAAAGGGTTGAAAACGAACTAGCAGCAACGACGGAAGGCAG
>JACRFO010000076.1 GCA_016217865.1 Candidatus Kerfeldbacteria bacterium
CATAATCAGGGCTGGGTGTCGGTACGGACTTTGTACACGGTCGCTTCGACATCGGCGTAGACGATCTGGAAGTCGGTATTACTGCGGAACTGGTCATCCATAACCTGGTGGCCAGTGGCGACGAAGACGTACTGGCTACGGAGCGTTTCCGTCACGGCCCGCTTCAGGTCGCCAGAGAACCGGCCGAGGGTAATGTCGACCCAAGTCCAGTAGCGATCGGGGTCGGCCTTGTACAAAAAGGTCGGATCGAGGCCAACAATATAGGTATTGTGAGTATTCTGATAGAAGAGCACCGGAAATTCATCCCAGTCGGAGTGGACAATCCGGCTGCCGGCTGGCGTGTGCTCGCGGAGCCAGGCACTGATAACAGTGAAGCGATCGAGTCGAAAGCCTTGCCAGAGATCGCTCAATTCATTGTGAAAATCGCGTCCGGCCAGCCAACCAACCCCGAAGACGAGGTACATGGCAATCAGCGTCGCTGCCCACCGTCCGCGCGCGGTCGTTAGGAACCAGCGTTTGAAGGTGTGCTGAATATTCGGCCAGGGCAGTCCCCGGAGGGTATCAGAAATACTGACCGCTGAAAAAACGACCGCAATGGGAATGTAGTATTCAACGTAGCGACGCGATTTCAAAGTGAGCAGGAAGGCGCCAACAGTCATGATCGCTAAGGCCCATGATTGTTTCGACTGCGCCCGGAAACGCAAGACGATGCCAATACAAGCAATCAGGAGGAGGAGACTGGCAAAGGCGCCGTTCGCTAGGAGATCACCGACGCTGTATGGATACCACTCGTTCCCGACGCCAATAACTTTTTGGAAATTGATAATCCCGATGTTGACCAGCTGGTGGTAGTAGAAAGTCAAGTTCACGGGGAAGTACGGATTGAAGACAAGTCCGGCGGCCAATCCACCAACGACAACGGCCACCATTTTGCCATTCAGGTGACGACTGTGTTCTACTCGGCGATGCCGGCCGACGAGCGCGAGCAGTTTGTTCACGAACCGATGACTGTCGTGGTGCGTCATGAACCGATTGTGCACCCAACTTGTCGCCCCGACGATGATACTCGTCAGGCCGAGCAGCGGGAAGCCGCCATAGTACCACACGTAGGCAAACGCCAGCACGAAGAGACGGCGGAGCTTGTACTCAAACATCCACGTCATCCCCAGGAAGAGGAAGATCAGCGACGTGCTTGGTGCTTTCGCGAGGGACACACGGAACGTGAAGGGGCGGATGAGGAGGAGAATGATGACAAACAGCAGTGGCCAACGTACGCGCAGTCGCCGGAACATCCAGTAGATGGCCGTGAAGAGCGTTGACCCAAAGACGACCGTGGCCAGTTTTAACCCGACCAGCGGTGGCAGCCAGGTGACAAAGGGAATGAGGAGAACGTGGTAAAGGAAGTGTTGGTCGGTGTAGTTATGGCCGAGGACCGTCAGGTCGAGCCATGGGAAGGAATGGATAATCCCTTGATCACGGATGAGCATGGCCATCTTGGCGTGATAGAACGAGTCCGGGTCGGCAAAGTAGGTGCTGCTCTGGAACACCATGAGGACGATAAAAGCGACGGCGTATACCACGACGTAGGCTAACCAGGACCATTCACGTCCTAACCAGGAGCGCCAGCGATGCGACATGCCGGTAGTATACCAAAATCACGCCGGTCTGGCTTGTCCGAGACGACAACTCCCGCCCAAGCATGGGTGGCAGGAGTGTCGATGATCGGATATTGGTTTCGTGGCCATCCGACGATCAGCGAAGAGCCAGTCGCCGATACTCTAGCAGAGACAAAAAAGAAGCGCAAGTGATTTTCTGTGTGGTGGTGATCTGACGTTGACGAACCGACCTAAAATTGCTAAAGTAACACTGTTTTTTCACCCGCGAACTATCGGCAAGGAGCTCATGTCAGGTCATTCCAAGTGGTCGACCATCAAACGACAGAAGGCCGTCACCGATTCGCGGCGCTCGGCCGCCTTTACCAAGCTGGCCCGGCTCATTTCGGTGGCCGCCCGCGCGGGTGGCGGCGATCCAAACATGAATTTCCAGCTTCGCCTGGCCATTGATAAGGCCCGGGCAGCAAATGTCCCGAACGACAACATCGAACGGGCGATTCAGGCTGGCACCGGTGAAGGGAAAGAGGGCCAAACGAAAGAGGTAGCCTACGAAGGGTTCGGCCCAGGTGGTGTCGCGGTCATCGTCAACGCGGTAACGGACAATCCGAATCGGACCGCTGCGGAAATCCGGACCACGTTCACGAAACACCATGGAACGATGGGCGGACAAAACAGCGTCGCCTGGATGTTCGAACTCCGCGGGGTGATCTCTATCCCGTCTGAAGCACTGCGCGCAACTGATCGACAAGCGGTTGAGCTAGCGGCCATTGATGCGGGTGCCTCCGACGTCCGTGAAGAAGGTGACGGGGTGTTAGTTGAGTGCCCGCCAGACCGACTGACCGGGTTGCGCGCTGCCCTTGATCGCCTGACTGGTACGAAACTCGCTGCCGACGTCGAACTCGTTGCCCAAAATACCGTCAGTATCGATGAGCCGACTGCTCAACAACTGCACGAGCTGTGCGACACGCTCACCGATTTACCCGACGTCATTTCGCTAGCAACGAATGAAGCCTAATACGCGGCGCGTCTGCGGCATTGATCCTGGTTTAGCACGATTAGGCTGGGCCATCATCGAAGTAACCGGCCAGCACATCGAACTCGTTGCCGCCGATTGTCTTGAAACCGCCTCCAACCAGCCCGCTGAACAACGGTTGCACGAGCTCTACAGTAAACTGTTAGTCATTCTGCAGCAATACCAACCCACTGTTATCGGCATCGAAAAGTTGTACTTCACGAATAACGTCTCGACCGGCATTGCAGTCGGTCAGGCACGTGGTATGGTTCTCCTGGCTGCCGCGTCTACCCACACCACGATTGCTGAATACACCCCAACCGCGGTCAAGCAGGCAGTGACTGGTGATGGCCGCGCTGATAAACGACAAATTCAACACATGGTCAGCCTCTTGCTTCACCTCAAGCAACTACCAAAACACGACGATACGACGGATGCGATTGCTATTGCCCTCTGTGCAAGCACCCACCGTCTCCCAACCCTATGACGTCACGTCCTCTCTCCATCGCCATCATTTCGGCTGAAATAGCGCCTTTTTCGAAGCTTGGGGGGCAAGCCGACGTTGCCCATGCACTCCCAAAGCACCTGCGGACACTGGGTCATGAAGTCTCGGCCGTCACTCCGCTCTACCGCTTCACTGCTCAAGCCCACCCCGAGATCGAGCACGTTGGCGATACGATCATCACAGTTGGGAAAAAGAAATACCCCGTTCGGTTTTTACGCAGCCAACTAACTGAACAATCTCCTGTTCCCGTGTACTTTGTTGCCCAAGAAGAGCTCTTCACCTCACGGGGCAAAGTCTATGGGTACCCGGACGATAACCTGCGCTTCTACGTCTTCAGCCGCGCCGTCTTTGCGCTCTACGAGATGCTCCACCACATTCCTGACATCCTCCACGCCCATGACTGGGCGCCGGGGTTGGTCCCGAATCTCCTCGACGTCGAGTATCGAAAGCAACCGGCCTGGGCGAAGACCGCCAGCGTCTTCACTATCCACAATCTGCTCTACCAGATGCAGGGCATGTGGTATGAAGTCCCGCCCACCAAACGAGATCGTGGGAATGGGCTACCGCCGAATGATCCAGCGAAAATCCGTTGGTCGAACTTTTCACTGCGTGGCATTAAGCACGCTGATGCCATCAACGCCGTCAGTCTGCGCTACGCTGAAGAAATCATGACGAAGAAGTTCGGCGAGGGGCTTGACGGTGTGCTCCGCCGTCGTAAAGAATGTGTCTTTGGGATCATCAATGGCATTGACTACACGGTTTTTAATCCGAGTTTTGATCCGCACGTGCCAATTCACTACGACTGGAATTCGCTCGACAAGAAACTGGCGAACAAAATTGCCTACCAGAAAGAGTTCGGCCTTGAAGTGAATCCCGACATTCCGTTACTCGGTCTCGCTCACCGGTTCACTGAACAGAAGGGCTTTAACCTCATCATGGAAATTCTGCCGGCCCTACTCCAGGAAAAGGTGCAGTTAGCCATTACCGGGTACGGTGATCGCGGTTACGTTCACTTCTTTCGCCAGGTCGTTAAACGGTATCCGCTGCAAGTCGCCGCTAACCTGTCATTCGATGAGCCGATGGCCTCCCGTATCTACGCCGCTTCCGATATGTTCTTAATGCCGTCACGCTTTGAACCTTGCGGCGTATCGCAGCTCATCAGCCTTCGCTATGGCGCCATTCCGATCGTCCATCGCGTCGGCGGACTGGCCGAGACGATTACCGACTTCAATCCCCGGACTGGCATCGGTAATGGTTTCGTCTTCGACCACCACACAGGACCGAGCCTGCTCGTCGCCCTCACCCGCGGAGTCGAAACATTCAAATACCCGAAAGTGTGGGAACATCTGACCTGGCAAGGAATGCAGCAGTCATTCTCATGGGAATTACCTGCCCGGAAGTACATTGACCTCTACCGGCAAGCCATCCGCAACCTCCATGCGCTGGACTAACTTCTTTCACATCTACCAACCCCCGGCTTGGGACGAGGCCATCGTCCGCCGGGCGGCGAATGAAGCCTACCTGCCGCTTATCAATATTCTCCAGCGCCGACCAAAACTCCGGGTGACGTTGAACATCACCGGGGCGCTGATCGAACAGCTGACCGAGCTGGGGCTGAACAATGTCCTCGTAGGCTTTCGCCAATTGGCCGAGGCTGGGCAGGTTGAGTTAGTCGGCAGTGCCATGTACCACCCGATCCTACCGCTATTACCAACCGAGGAAATCGTGCGCCAGATTGATCTCCAGGAATCGCTTTGCCGCAGCGTATTCGGCCGGGCTTTTCATCCGCGAGGGTTCTACGCGCCGGAAATGGCTTATGGACCGGTACTCGATCGCCTCCTCCTCGATCGCGGCTACGAATGGATCATCGTTGATGAAATAGCCAGCGGCAGCATCGGCCAACTGCGCTTTGACCGCCAGTACACAGCTGCCAGCGGTTTGGGGTTAGTGTTCCGCAATCGGCACATGAGCGACTATCTGTCGTTTGGTGCGAATATCGACCAGCCTGAACAGGCGATTGCAACCATCCAGCACGATGACCGTAGCCGCGCCGAGTTAGTCACCGCGATGGATGGCGAGAACCTGGGCCACCACCGCCCGGGCGTCGATCGGCTCTGGGAGTTGTTAGCAACGTGGCCGGACGTGACGTCAGCCACGGTCAGCGAATACCGTCATGACCTACCGAAGGTCATCACGCTCGATCCGCACCCATCGAGCTGGTCGTCACTTGATTACGAACTCCGCGCCGATATACCCTATGGGCTCTGGAATCACCCGGACAACCCGATCCACAAGCTTCAGTGGCAGTTGACCTACCTTGTCATCGAGGCGGTCGGTGGGGCTAACACTGACCCAGGATACGACGCGGCCCGACGCCTCCTCGACCGCGCCCTTACGTCTGACAAGTACTGGTGGGCTTCAGCCAGTCCGTGGTGGGACATGACGATCGTCATTCGAGAAACCCAGCGCCTGATCGACGTCATTGCACCGCTCACACATTTATCAGCCCGGATCCGCAACCAGAGTGAGCGATTGATGCAACAAGTGGCCGCAACGGTTGAGCTATGGGACAAGACTGGATTAGCCAAACGCCGCCAAGCCACGTACTTGCGCCAGACTGGTGATGTCAAGTACATGGGCGGCCAGAAAATTTCTGAATAATCTGATATACTGACCGTACGACATATGTATTGGGCGAATTTCCTCCACTTTTATCAGCCGCCGGCCCAAAAAGAGTTTTGGGTCAAGAAGATTTCAAATGAAAGTTACCGCGTCCTCGTCCGTGGCTTGTTAGAGAATCCCCAAGCGAAGCTGACGCTGAACATCAACGCAGTACTGACCGAATTCTTCGAACGCTATGGCGGTCAGGACATTATCGATGGGTTGCGCACCCTGGCAGAGCGTGGCCAGATTGAGTTTACGGCCAGCGCGAAGTACCACCCCTTCCTACCGCTCATCCCTGACAGTGAAATTCGCCGGCAAATCGAACTGAATACCGAGACCAATCGTCACTACTTCGGTGATGTCTACCAACCAAAAGGGTTCTTTCCTCCGGAAATGGGTTACAGCCGCAAGGTTGCCGACGTCGTTCGCGACATGGGCTATCAATGGATCATTATTGATGAGCTCGCCTACAGCGGCAAGATGAATGAGGTCAAGTGGGACACGCTCTACACGCTACACGGCGCCAACGACTTCTTCGTCTTCTTTCGCGAACGTGATACGAGCTTCCGGATTCTCTCCGCTGAAGTGGGAGTGAGCGTCTTCTCGGCGGGCATGCTCGTCAAGCTCCTCGGTGAGCGCCTGCAATCGAATGAGTACTTACTCACCGCAATGGACGGCGAAACGTTCGGCCACCATCGTCCTGGCCTCGACACCCTCCTGTTCGAGATGTACAACGTTCCCGAGTTGAAGTCTGTAACGCTCTCCGAGTTACCGCAGATGATTAAGCACCGGCAATCAGTTGATCCGCTGTCCTCGAGTTGGGCCTTGATGAAAAAGGACTTGGAGCAGAAGACGCCGTTCTCTCGCTGGTTTGACGAATCCAACCCAATTCACACCATGCAGTGGAAGCTCACGGACATGGCCATCGCCGGCATGAGCGCGCTCCCAGCTGACCACCCTGAATACCACCGTGTTCGCATTGCGCTCGACCGAGCCATTCACTCCGATCAGTACTGGTGGGCTTCAGCGAGCCCGTGGTGGAGTATTGAAATGATCGAAGGGGGCGCCAAAGAACTCAACGATGTTATTCAGATCAATCCAATGTCATCGGCCGCTGACAAAGCGACCGCTCAGCAGCTCTACCACGATATTGTCTTCACGGCCTTCGAGTGGCAACGGACCGACAAGATCAGCGAGCGCATCAAGGCATCAGACGAAGACGTGACGCAGCGCATCACGAAAGAAGTCCCACACATTGATAAGGCGGAGTTTGATGGCATGATCCGCAGTCTCGATAAACAAATGCTCACTGCCGCGAAGAACAAAGAATACGAACGGGCGGCGCAACTCCGCGATCGGATCACCGAGCTTGAGTCAAAGCGCGAACAGATAACCGGGCAATCGTAATGGCGGCAACCCAGCTTCCGTCCGGCCGGGCCGAACAGATTCGTCAGCTGTTGGCCGGGCTTCGGGTCCAACCACTCGACCGGCGTTACACGCCAGCGGCGGCGGCGGCCCGCGGCGACCGATATTACATGACGCCCGTCGTTGATACTCGTGGGCGTAGCGTTTGGTTAAAAGCGACCCTGCACGACACACCGTGGCTTCGCCATAGCCTCCGTGAAGAAATCCATCTCCAAAAAA
>JACRFO010000078.1 GCA_016217865.1 Candidatus Kerfeldbacteria bacterium
ATCAACTTATAAATTAACAGCTTTTGCGATCGGCGCCGCTTTGTCTTCTTTAGGCGGAGTGCTCTTTGCCAGTTATCTCACTTTTATTGACGCAAATTTATTTACGGTGAATGAATCCATTCTCCTTTGGGCTATGATTATCCTCGGAGGAATCGGGAAAAATCGCGGGGCGTTGCTTGGCGCCCTGCTCTTAATTACTATCCCGGAAATGCTTAGATTCGTGGGATTTCCCACGGAAGTCGCCGGACTTATGCGGCAGTGCATCTACGGATTATTGCTTGTTTTCTTAATAGGTGACGGTCCGATCGGTCGGAACGAGCTCAATCCAGATCGGTCCCGGGTTCAATGCCAGGGTGTTGCCGTCCTTATCGAGGAACTGGGTTCGGCCCGTGTTGCTGTCCTTCTTCCACGTTCCTTCGATTGCTGCCCCATCCCGGAACAGTAACATCCGTCCTGTACCTACCAGCTCCATCTGCAGTCGCTGTTTCTCACCCGGAATCAAACCGGTCTTGACGAACTCGACGATGACGTCCTTGGCGTAGATCTGGTCGCCTTGCCGCGTGACGTGAGCCTTGTCCGCCTGAAAGCGTTGGTAGCGGTTCTGGACACGGTCGTAGGTATACTTCACCTTGTAATTGAAGGCCGAGTAGTTGATGACGATGTCATTGACCGTCGTCGGCCGCGTGTCGAAGGCCGCCTCGTCTTTGAACGTCCATGACGTGTAGGTCGGCGTCAGGTTTGGCGCCATCTGTTTCAGGCCAAGGAACAGTTTGTCAGAATCTGTGTAGAGGTTGTGCGGCGCCGCCCGGCTGTCATCGCGGATGAAGTTACCGCCATGCGAGAACTGATTGAAATCAACGACGTTCGATTTGCTCGACTTCAAGTAGCTCAACGCTTGCGGACTACCGCCAGCATGGACGTAGAGGGCTTTGTACTCTTCAGCCTCGGTGATGAAGTACGGCCGGGCTGACCGGACTGGACCGATCTGGGCCAATTTCTCCCCACCGACCGGGTAGAGGGCCATGAACCGAGTAATCCCCCCTTCAGCTAGCGCTGAATAGACAACACTCGCTTTATCGAGAGCGGATGGCGGCCGAGACGAAATCTCATTTTCGATCATGACCGCGTAGGTATTCGACTTCGCCTGATCGGGCGGAACGAGCACGCCGTCGAGCAATCGGGGTACCAACTGGGTCGTATTCGTGTTCTGGTTGAGTGGCTGGTTCGTCGTATCAGTCGTCGTTGGGCGGTTGAACATGAAACCGAGGGCCGCCGCACCACCGAGTACGATTATGCCAATGGCCACCCAGGCCCAGACCGGTATCACCCGCTTAGGTTTCGGCCCCGGCGTTTTGACCACCTTGGGCTGGGTTGGCGACGCAGGTTGGGCTGGTTGATCGCTGTGCACTTCTGGCTTCGGATCACTCGCTGGAGCCGGCAGGATATCCTCCTCCGGTTCTGGCTGCAGTGGTTCTGGTGAGGATTTCGGTTTCTTTGTTTTGCTCGCCATGGGCGTGGTGATTAAGTGGCAGATGGTTTAGTTTCTTCTTCGGTCGGTTCCTCAACCGCCTTCTCTTTCTTTTCCACCTCAACCGCCTCAACATTTTCTTCAACCTTCTCGCTCAACGCAGCGATTTCTTCTTCGCTCCGTGGCGGTGTGACGCTGGCGACAACATCTTCCGATTTTTCCATAATCGTGATCCCCTTCGGAGCAACGATGTCGCTGATGTGGATGCGATCTTCAAAGGTTTTCAGGACCGAGACATCAACATCAATCGACGGGACGAGGTCGCCCGGGAGACATTCAACTTTGACTTTGTCGATCGTCCGGATGAAGATACCGCCGGATTCCTTGACCGCAGCCGATTCGCCAACGAAGTGCAATTCAATTTCGGTTTCAATCTTCTCCGTCATCTTCACCTGGTAGAAGTCAATGTGCGTGACCCCATGCGTTGTCGGGTGACGCTGCAGCGACTGGATCAGGACTTTCGTTGGGCCCTGCTCGCCAATAACCAAGTCAACCAAGCTGGAAGAACCGGCTTGGCGGTAGATCTTCTGAAAGACGCGTTCATCAACGCTAATCGTTTGCGACGGCACACCGTGTCCGTAGACAACAGCGGGAATCCGATGCTGACGTCGCAAGTGGTCAACAGTTTTGCCCAGCTCAGCGCGTGGCTGGGCGGGTAGAGTCAATACATCCATACAAACTTATGCTTTCTCCCTCCCGAGTAAACCTGTGAGATGTTCGTCGTGGTCGAGCCAGCGGTGGAGGTCGAGGAGGTCATCCTCGCTGACTGACGTGAGCCAACTGCTGGCTGCTACTTCCTGACTCGTCAGGTCCGTGACCATACCGTAGGTATTCAGTCCGGTACCACCTGTCGTCACAACGGCGACAACCGCGCTCCCGCACTGTCGGCAAACGAGATACAGCAGGTGTGCATCCTCCCGTTCAGCCATGATTTCGGTCTTGAGCGGATTGTAGTTCGCGTGGCACAACGGACAGGCGGTCAGGATCTGGAGATCCCGGCCGGTACCGGATGAGCTGCTTGGTGAGTCAGCGAACATAGAAGCCACGTTCTATTGACACTATACCAAGTCTTGAGGAATCCGTCAACTCGGTTACAGCGGTAAGGTCCGCTGTCGGATGGCCAGACTCTCGAGCAGGCCGACCGTCATCAGACAAGCCAGCAAGGAACTGCCGCCATAGCTGATCAAGGGTAAGGGAATCCCAGTGACCGGGAACAAGCCAATATTCATCCCGATGTTGATCGCCACCTGGATGAAGAACATCATTGCGACCACGGTTGCGAAGAGGATACTGAAGTTATCCCGACTAGCTTGAGCCAGCCGGTAGATGCGCCAGAACAATAACCCAAACAGGATCAGGATAGTGACCGCCCCAACCAATCCGAGTTCTTCAGCGATTGAGGCAAAGATGAAGTCAGTATGTCGTTCCGGTAAAAAGTTGAGTTGCGACTGCGGACCGAGACCAAGACCGCGCCCGACCCACTGACCCGACCCCACAGCCGTCATCGCCTGCTGGACATTGTAGCCTGACCCTAACCGATCACGGCCCGGGGAAACGAAATTGAGCAGCCGGTTCTTTTGGTACGGCTGGAGGACACCGATCCAGCTAATCACCGCGACCACGGCTCCAGCAGCTGCCAAAGTCAGAAGCATCCGACGCGGCACCGGCATGGCCAGCAACACACCAACCCACATGCCGACGAGGATAACGGCTGAACCAAGGTCGGGTTGGGCCATGATGAGTCCCACCGGCACCCCGACGAGTAGACCGCTCAACCCAATCGTCCCCCACTCGTCGAGATGTTCTGACCGGTCCGAGAAAAATTTTGCCAGCACCACGGCCATGATGATTTTTACGAATTCCACCGGCTGGAGCTGGAAGCCGAGAATCTCAAACCACCCACGGGTCCCATTGACCGTGTGACCGAACAGCAGGACCAAGCCGAGTGATAGGATACCGAGGCCGTAGAGGAGCCAATGGACACCAGCCAACCAGCGGTACTCGAGCCGAACAAAGACGAA
>JACRFO010000077.1 GCA_016217865.1 Candidatus Kerfeldbacteria bacterium
CAGACACTACTGAAAGAAAACTTGATCGATCGGATGATTATCATGACGCATCCGGTGACGATTGGTTCTGGTAAGAAACTTTTCGCTGAAGGCACGCAGCCAGCCGAGTGGAAACTCGTTGATTCGACCGTTACGTCAAAGGGCGTCATCTTCGCGACGTACGAACCGAATGGGGAATTGAGAACAGGTGCAGTGGGGACATAAGTTTCCCGACGATCCGCACCGACCATGAGCACGATCTGCGCCCTTGCGCGGTTTTCTGATATACTTCCGGCATGAAAACCAACGAACTGACTATCATGACTCGTGAAATCGTCAGTGACGCGCAAGCGTTGTTTCGAAAACATGTGAATATGCTAGATGTCCGAGTCAATTACGCCTGCATCTTTTCTCATACGGACGAGGAATACTCTACACTCGATGCCCTTGCGCAGCAACTTGGAAAAGTTGTGGAAGCCACGCCAACAGGCAGTGTGTACCAGATTCAACCGCTTGATACTGTTGCCGGGTTGCTGCAGCTCTTAAAAATCCGTAAGCCAGATTCGACACGACCTGAACGCGGCGATGCAGATTTTACGGTTACGGATTATTCGGCGTTTAAGGTCGAGTACCTCGGCCAGCCCGGATTCAGCTTGATTGAACGACCGGACATGGAGATGATGGAACTTGTCGATCCGGCCTTCAATGTCCGAGCCTACTTCTCACACCCGACTCTACTCGAGCAACTTAGTGTATGAGGATGCATCTATGAAGGACTTCTACCACGTCTCGCTGAAACTGTTCTTGAAGAACGCGAGTGGCCAGACGCTCATCCTCGCAGCCGGAACAACCGGGAGTTATGCCGGGTATTTCGATGTTCCCGGCGGGCGGGTTGATGATTCGGAGTTCACCACTCCGCTGATCGAAATTGTGAAACGGGAGCTGCGGGAAGAGTGCGGATTGACAGATGTAACAATCCGCCCGAATCCAGTCGCGTATGGGCGACATCTCGTGCCAGGTCGTCAGGAACAGCTCGACCACGATGTTCATGTGCTCTATCTCTTCTTTGAAGGTACGCTACATAGCGGGCAGGTCAAACTTAGTCACGAACACACATCATTCCAGTGGATCGACCTAGAAACACTCGATCTCGAGCAATACTTTACCTCGGGAATTCTCGAAGGCGTCAGGATGTATTTAGGCAACCCATCCGTACATCGTCGCCCAAGGCTAACGTGAGCGATAAGCGATCACCAAGCAAATAAAAGAGGGCAGGAACCGGGCGGTATCCTGCCTGCGACGCGGCCATCTAGTCGATGGTCAGCTTCGGCGTGTTGTGCGTGGCGGCGTGGGCCTCCGGGGCGAGGACCAGCAACCGCGGGTTGATCTGCTTGACGCCGGACAGCTTCTCCGGCACGTAGATCGGGCACAGGAACTCGATGCCCGCGCTGGTGCCCCACCGATCGCGGTAATCATGGCACTGAAACTGCAGCGTGTTCAGCGGATCGCCCGGGATGGGGTTCGTCTCGAACGTCCGGATGAGTTCCTCGACGTCGAACTGGTTCATGATCATGGTCGGCACGGCCAGGAGCAGGTCGCAGAGGGCGATCGCGCAGTCCGGGGACATCACTCCGTGATGCCCGACCCCGTAGTGCTGCTGCAGCACCTTCCACTCCCACCGTTCGCCCAGATCCAGCTTCGGCTGGGACACGGCAGTGATGTACTTTCGGAAGGCCCGGATGACGAAGTACTCGCCGGCCAGCCGCTGCATCAGCGTGGCCAGGGTGTCGGCCAGGATGTCCTCGGCGCGGACGGCGTGGAGGGTGCCGATCTGCACCCCGCGGTCGCCGAGGCGGTTGAGGAAGGCCATGACCTGGCCGAGCGAATCGTCGGCCAACTTCGTTGACTGCAACAGGTCAGCCTGCACTCGAGCGGTGTTCATGCTGAACTCCCGTGTATCGTCCGCGCCTCTCGTGAGGGTGGACAGTTTGTCCGATAGTGTCGGACGCACGTCTTTCCGTCGCTTCCAGAAAGAACGCTAAAAACTAGCATTAAAGTGATGGCGTGTCAATCCGGCCTGCTGCCCTGCTAGTTTTCTGGTATACTTCCGCTATGAAACTTCTCCTGACATCCAGCGGACTGAAGAATCAAACGATTGCCGCGGCGCTCTTTGAACTGGTCGGGAAACCGGCCGCAGAAACGTCCATCGCCTTCATTCCAACATCCATGAACGTTGAAGACAGCGATAAGGGTTGGTTCATCGATGACTTGGCGAACATCAAGAAGCAGGGGTGCCGACGCGTGGACGTCGTTGATATTTCTGCGTTGCCACGGGAAGTGTGGTTACCACGTCTCGAAAAAGCTGATGTCCTCTTCTTCTCGGGCGGGAACACGGCGCACCTGATGCGCTGGTTGAACGAATCTGGACTCGTCGCACGGTTGCCCGAATTGTTACAAACGCGCGTCTACGCTGGTATTAGCGCTGGTAGTATCGCGACGAACCCAACGATTGAATTGAGTAGCCCGGAACGACGCGCCGAGTACGCTCGGCAGTTCGGGTATACGGATACGCGCGGCCTGAATCTCGTGCAGCTCTATGTCCGCCCGCACCTCAACTCACCGCACTTCCCAACGGCGCGCCGGGAGTACTTAGTCGAGATCGCGAAGGACCTTGGGGCCCCGCTGTATGGAATTGACGATAACACCGCTTTGAAAATCGTTGATGGAAACGTGGAGGTCGTGTCCGAAGGCGAGTACGTAGTGTTGTAGGGTTGGCGGCGAATTGTGAGGAAATAAAAAGGGCGGGGATTGGTGTCCATGCCCGGATTTGTGCTCGATGTATCTATGCTCCGACGTCCTTGATCAGGAACTCGAAGCGCGTGTTGTTCTCCGACTGGCGAAACGGCGTCCAGACACCACCACGGTTGATGTGCTTGGTGTCCGGGCCATAACGTA
>JACRFO010000079.1 GCA_016217865.1 Candidatus Kerfeldbacteria bacterium
ATGGCATGACGCAGCGTTGACGATCTACGATGACTACCGTCGGCGGCACATCCGTGTCCGCCGACCGTCGATCGTCTGGGCGTTCTGCTGCCTAGATCAACGCTGGTTTACCCGCGCTTACACGTCCGGCTGCCGACGGCGGGAACAGCGGCTTCAGCAGGAGCGACGCCAAAAGCGCGAATCACAACGGGAATCCGAACGGCGGCGACGCGAGGAGGAACGCCTCAACAACGGGACCGCGGAACTCCGACAGCGGATCCAGCAGCTGTTGCAGATACACGGGTCATCAGTCGGCTGGACCGAGACGGTTCGTCAGCTGATCAAACGAGCCAGCGATCCTGACCTACAGCTGCATGTCCGGTGGGCAGCCTTCTTCCAGGCGGAGACGGCGGTCACCCGCCCGCTGACGGCAGGCGAACGCCAGTCGCCAATCACTACTGACCTGACCTATGAGGAGCGCCTCTGGCAGGCGGTAATGACGGTCAACGTCGAGAATCTCGACAATGGCCATCGAGAACGGTTCGATGATGCGCTGGCTGACTGCCGTCACAGTCGTGACGGACTGCGAACCAGTGAGAAACGGCTCATCCGACTTCTCGAACGGTGGTTGATTATCGCTGAACGCTCGAACGGCAACGGCGTTGCTGCCAGTACCGCCGTGGTGGTCGATGAGGAGCCAAGTCCGACATCTGGACCTGTCCTCACATCACTCGACCATGTCGTCCCGATGCTCAAGCTGGAGGAGATACTCCCGCCTGACATCGACGCCGAGTACGTCGGGGCGATCATCGTCTTCGCGCTCCTGCAACCCGGTCGAACCGATGCGGCCGCCTTCAACGCCGCGTACCACCAAGAACACAGCATCCGGCGGATGACGCGCAACAAGATCGGTGAACGTTTCAACATGGACGTCTACCGCGCGACGTTGCGCTGGTTGCAACAGAATCACGTCGTCGTCAACGCGCACGGCAAGCGTGGCCGCGAGTTGTGGGGGCTCAATAGCCACCGTTTCGGTAAGAAGGGACCGAAGCGGGTCGAGCCGCCAACAGAGGTCGGCCGCCTGATCATCGAGCGGGTCATCAAGCTCGATAGTGATCTGCGCCAGATGCTCCGTAAGTAACCCAACCGACTCAGGACGCGAGTCGGTTTTTTTGTTGATCAACCGCCGTCGCGGCACTGTGCCGATACGAGCGTTGCCGCCTTCGATCGGACAACAGGGCCACGGGGGAGGTCGACCCGATGCTGTTGTACGACGATTGGTGTCGTGTTTTCTTACTGACCATCTGACTGGCTGACCAAGGTAATCAAAAACGGTGCCCCTCTCCTGGATGCTGGGTTTACCAATCAACCACCCCGTCATAACCCTCTAATGCTGCGGTCCGAGGAACTCGCCAAGGATAAAGACACACATAAGGATGCCAAGGATGATGACCAGGTTGACGAGCAAAGAACGCTCGTTTCGCTTCATCGCCGCGACGAGACCGATGATCATGGCAGCGATTATTGCCCCGATCGCAACAGCCATCACGGACGCGATGGTCACATTGTCGGTAAATGTTTCGCCACCTCCCCCGGTCCAGGCCGCAATGAATGGCGTAATAGCCAGTCCCAACACAAAACACCCACCGAGCGCAACCGACCATTTTCCCAGGAGCGTTTGTGGTGAGACCGAGCGCAGTATTGGCATAGTCGTTCCGTTAACCTGACATCAGCGTTTTCGCCCACGCTTTCGCTCGGGCTAGCTCGCCGGGACGGAGCGGGCCTTCTTTCCCCTCGACGAAGAACCAGGTCGGTTGCGCCGCCAGCGTCGCACCTGCATCCAGGAGGTGTTTCGAAATCTGTTTGGCCGCATCACCGTGAATAATCAAGCTGACTCGGGTATCAAATGTTGCCACGCTAACGTTCCGGAGCTGATTGGGCTTCAATTGACTCAACCAGTGACCAGTCTTTTCCGATGGCCGCCAGCCATTGATCGGACTACCAACAACTAACAAGGTCACGCCACGAAGGTGTTCAGCCGTCATCGCCGTGACTGGAATGACCGGCGTCTGATCACCGAGCGAACGTCCGATAGCTTCGGCTACCAGCTTCGTATTGCCAAAGTTAGAATCGAAAACAACGAGGGCTTTCATAGATGTGGTGAAACTTGATGGTATCGACCGGCTAACCAGGCCCCGCCGCCTACCGCGATGTACGTCAGGTATACTGACCAGTTTCCAAAGACGATCGATTCGGTTCCGTTTCCGATCGCCACGAGAGTTACAATGAGCAGTTCAATGAGTACCCAAATACTACCAATTTGCATTCCCTGACGACTATTCGACGGATGTAACCGCCTGGCTAAACGATACCCTACCCACCCCATAACTCCGGCCGCGATAAGATTCGTCAACGTGAAGCCATACGATTGATCGGCTGGCAGCACAAACGACATCACGAACAGCACAACGAACCAGGTTAGGACGATGAGAAAGCCGTAGCTAGTTGCCTTTATCAAATTGGTCATAGCCCACACCTCTTCACTAGCGTAGTCCAGTCAACAGAATAGTCAAGGGTAAAAAAGACCCCGGCTACTTGCGCCGGAAGGTCGGGACACGGTACAGGCGACTATTGCGACGGACGTACTGGCGCAGTTCGGCGGCATACTGCCGGTGCGGGTGGGAGACCAACTGGTCGAGGGTGCTCTGGTGCTCGCCTGCCAGGTGCTGGGCGACTGCCAGCGCGGCTGAATCTCCCTCCAGGCGCTCGATCAGGAGCGAGTACTCCTTCGACGGCATCTTCGGATCATCAGCGACGAGTGCCAGCAGACGGGTGGTGGTAGTGCTGAATTTTAGAACAGACATACGGCCTCCTCCTTGGGTCTGTTTCGCACATCTGTCAGGTTGAGTCTACGTCAAAGCGCCAGCGCTGGGAAGAGGCCTTGGTCCTGCTTCGGCGAAGGTTACTTGAAGGTCTGGTCGACCACTGTGGCAATTTGGAAACAACGGATTGCATCCGGTTGATCCGCTTTCGGTTCCGGACAGGGACGACGCCAGAGGATATGCGCCTCGTCTGCCCAAAAAGGCAAGATCGCATTCGGCTGGCAATTCACTGTCTGGTGGGTCGCAAAAGTTTTCGCCGTGGACGTCGTCCACTGCCGAGTATTGCGAGTCAAGTAGAGCGTGTAACTATCGCCTACCGTTTGCGTAAAGTGGTCTTCGGTATTGATGGTTGCAAGAAGCGCGGCTTGCGGCGATTCGCCGCATTCGGCCGACCCAAACGGCGTCTCGGTAACGATGCGGTACAATCGCCAACTGGCCAGGTGTTGACCTAAGCGAAGTTTCTCACCTGCTGGCAAATCACTCGTGCCGAGTGTGGTCAGCTTTTCAAGGTATGCAGATGTCGGGGCATACTGTTCACGAGTGAGCTGTTTGTCTAGCGAGACGATCCGCTGCTGGACCACTGGTACCGACCGTGGTTTCGCCACGAACAAGACAATGATGACTGTGATGACTGCGAGACTAATAGTTATCCAGACAACCGTGCGCATAATGTGTTCTTGATCTTGTTGGAAGTGTACATCGTTTCTGGCCGACCGACAAACAAAAAGTCGCGGTAGCCCGGGTAGGTCCGCGACGGTGTTCAGTTCGCCGGCTTGACCGGCTGGTACTTCCCGTCGAACGTACAGACGAGGGTGCAGTGCGCGTGGAGGCAGAGGCCGCCGTTCTGGAGTCCGGCGAACTCGAGCCCATCGTTCGTCCGGTACAGCTTGGCGGGCTTGACCGCCGGTCCCTGGCTGGACATGCCCGCGACGAGGCTGTTGATCCGCCCCATGAAGAGGGCGCGCGGGACATCGTCCGCGAAGATGACCTGCTCGAGTTCCGGCTCACCCTCGGGCAGTGTGAAGGTGACGATGTTGTGAACGTGACCTTCATCCGTGGATGTGACGAGTACGTAGACATTCCGCCTCATGGCTCAACCCTCCGTGTGAGTCAGGTTTCGGTCTGGTACGGCTCGGACACCCTAGCACAAAACAGCCGGCTGTCAAGGCCGGGCTGTGGCATAATCACATCTATTGTAACGTATACGTCCACCCAGGTTGCCATTTCCAGGGCGCTGGAATGACCTGGGACAACGGTTTACCCAGTAAGAGATGTTCAAGGGCATACTGCGTGGCCCGATGCCCAATAATCATAATGCGTTGGCCATCTCGCTCATTTTGTACTTCGGCTAGAAAACTTTTCATGCGATCAGTTGTTTGTTCATAACTCTCACCGTTTG
>JACRFO010000080.1 GCA_016217865.1 Candidatus Kerfeldbacteria bacterium
AGGAAGCTGACCGCTGCCGGGAACCTCCCAGGATTGGCCTCAAGGATGAGCGTTTGGCCAACTGTTGCATCTTTCACACTAGCCGTTTTGAGGACGTCGAGCCCGAATCCGCTAATCGATTTGCCCATGGTTTGCGCCAGATTGGCGAAGGTGGTGGCGTTGACGACGGCGACATGGGGAGCTTCAACTTCAGCCCGGTGCACGAGGAAAATGTTTTGGGCAAGGAACTTCATATCCTGGTACGTGCCGTCACGGGGGACGAGAATATAGGCGCCGCCGGTACCCGTCGCTGATTTCAGGAAACCCGTCGAACTATCCTCAAAGACTTTGTTGATAATCCGGTCACGGCTGACATCGCCAGTCAACTTCGCCAGCCGAATCATCTCCCACACCTCCATATTTGTCTGACTATGCGTCCCGAGGGCGCCGAGAATATCGGAAATCTTCTTTGGATTACTCAAGGTGCCGAAGGACAGGAGTTTGTCCTTCAGAGCTTCAATGATCTTCTGTTGGCGGGCGGCCCGAGCAAAGTCCGACCCCTCGCCGTTGTTACCATGACGCGAGCGGGCAAAGTTGAGAGCCGTTGTTCCGTCGAGGTGTTGCGGGCCTTTCGCAAAACGGATGGTCTGGTACCCGTAGTTGTTGTCAGGGAAGGAGTAATCGGTAAAGGCCGTATCAACCGTCACGTCGATACCGCCGACGCGATCGATGATCTCCTGAAAACCCTTGAAATCGATCAGACCGTAGTACTGAATCGGAATGTCGAGGAGGTCGCTGACGACTTTGATGGTTAGCGCTTCGCCGCCGCCTGGGTATTTCTGGTCTCGTCCGAAGGAGAGGACGTTGTTGATCTTCCGGTAATCGTAGCCGGGGATGTTCACGACGAGATCGCGCGGGATCGATAGCATCGAGACCTGGTTCAACGAGGGCTTGTAGCTCACTACAATCATTGTATCAGTCAGGTACGGCCCGTCGTGACCAGGACCGCCGATCCCAAGCAGGAGCATGTTGATCCGATCATCCGCCTCACCCTGGAGTTGTTCGTCCCCGGAGGTAACGATGTGGGTGAGTTGCTGAAGGAAGGAGAGTTTTGCGTTACTATTGTCGAGCTTGCGTGTGTTGATGACCGAAATGGCCCGGTAGGCGAGCCAGTCGCCAGTCCCGAGGACCAGAACAATAAGAACCGCGATCGACAGAAACGTCCAACGCAGGCGGTGATGGCGCGGTTGGACCTTGACCGGGGGCAGCGGGGACGGCGAAAGCGGCTGGCTCGGGGTGGGTGGGGTGACCGGGGGTCGGGAAGGGAGTTGAGGTGTCATGCAGATAGCAAAATCAGCGACCATAGTATAACGGCTCTATTCCCAAAGAACAACCTCATCGTCGCTGTGACTGTTCGTAAGTGGCTCATCGGCCGGGCGGGCTATACGAATCTCTTGTCCACAGTAAAAAACAGTTGGTAACTCATACCCCCACAGACCCGAATCTTAGCCAAAATTTCGATATTGTGATTTTTGACAAAACAGCTTTTTTGTTGTATACTCTCAACCAAGATTTTCATGCTTAAAAGAAAAAGAAAACTGCTAGGAAGGAGCTTTTTCTTCCGCCCAGCTATGCTGTGGGGGCATGTTCGCCGTTTGAATCCTGAACCGGGATGGTCAACACTGCCTCAACTGCTGACACTCCGGTCGACCGCTAAGCTCCTCGGTGTCCACCCGAATACCCTGCGGCTGTGGGATCAGCGCGGAATACTGCGGGCTGTTCGGTTGGGGTCCCGCCAGGATCGTCGCTATGAGCGCCAACAGGTGCAGACGTTGTGGTTAGTGCGGAACCCAGTCCGACCGATGACAGCCAGCGTCTTTGATGCTGCGCGACAATCGCGGATCTGGCGGCAAGGTTGGCCGCGGCCGGTGTTGGCTGCGACAGCCCTCGTAGCCACGATTATCGTCTTGAGCGTCGGCCAATTTGCTCAAGCCGGCCAGCCGGGTGATATTGCACTGCTGCTTCGGCCGGAACAGTGTCAGGGATGGAACGGAGCTGATCGGGCACGGACGATCGACTTGAGCAGCGGGTCAGCCACCCGACAGTTTACAAAAAACAACTCCGCAACTTTTGAGTCGGCGAGGAGTAAGGTGACAAGTGGTCAGGGGGCGGGAGTGGTTGTTGGATCAATTGATCAACCGCAAATGACCCTCTTGTGCCAGGGGTTTTCGACCAACGGAATACCGACCGGGGCGAAGCTCAATGCACCCCGACTCGAGTTATCCTGGTGGTCGTCCGTCGACGGAAATTCTACGGACAGTTTCACAATCGAATATTCACTGGACAGCGCGACATGGTCGACACTTAAAATCCTGCCCGCTAGCAGTCCCGA
>JACRFO010000082.1 GCA_016217865.1 Candidatus Kerfeldbacteria bacterium
GACCAAGCACATCCTGCATCGCCGCCATGGCGACCCGAGCTGTACTGCAGTAGACGATCTCGATGCCTCGCCAATGCACCGGGCCAGTCTCGACGAGGTGATATTCGCGCCAATGTTTTTTTTCGTACCACCGCGCTTCATCCTGCCACCAGCCCTGTAAGGTATTCGTATCGTGCGCGGAAGAGTAGTAGAAGCAATCGGGACGGATGAAGTCGGGGTGATGAATGTTTTGCGGCAAGCCGGACCACCCGAAGATCAACATCCGAATCCCGGGCAAGTTGTACACGCGCCGGATGTGTTCAGCGTCCGGCATGACATTGCCCATGTCTTCGGCGACGACGTGAAAGGCTGGCCAGGCCCGGCGCAGCAATCGTAACAGTTCATGCCCGGGCGTTGGCACCCACCAACCGTGACGGCCATCTGGAGCCGACGCTTTGACGTGATACGTTTCGCCTAGCCCTTGAAAGTGGTCGAAGCGCAGGACATCAAACCGCTGGGCATGGACGATAAATCGCTGGCGCCACCACCTGAACTGCTGGCGCTGGTGGGCAGTCCAGCGATAGACTGGGTTCCCCCAGCGTTGGCCACGTGGGTTAAAGTAGTCCGGTGGTACACCGGCGACTTCGCGCGGCCGACCGAGGATATCAACGTGGAACAGCGCCCGGTTAGCCCAGACATCAACACTGTCCTCTTGCACGTAAAAAGGTAAGTCGCCAACGATCGCGATCCGCCGCTGTTTAGCGTACTGTCGCAGCGCTTGCCATTGTTCAGCCACGAGCCACTGGGCGAACGCATGCAGATCCATCTGTCGGCGAAGACGAGCATCGAGATGCTGGCGCGCACCGATCGGCGTATGCAGGTCGCGCGGCCACCGCCACCACGGACGCTGGCGATTTCGGTCTTTGAGCGCTTGGTAGAGTGTGTAGTCAGCTAGCCACCAGGCTTCATTACGACGGAAAGTATTCCACTGTTCGTGTTCGGTGGGCGTAGCGAACTGGTTGAACTGATCGTAAGCTGCCCGGATGACTCGCCATGTTTCGGGTATAACCCGGTGGTAGTCGATCCGCCGCCTTGTCGGCTGGACTGGGAGCGATCGGATCCATTTCTGGCGCCGCAAGTCTTCGGGGCTGACGAGGAGCCAGTTGTAAGCCAAACTGGAACGAGAGGCGTACGGTGAACCGTGTTGATCAGGTATCGACAATGGCAAAATCTGCCAGTACGTCTGGCCAGCCGAGACGAGCCAATCGATAAACTGGCGCGACGCCGGACCGAGCGCCCCGATGCCGCCATTTCCCGGCAGCGCTGAAACAGGCAAGAACACTCCCGCCCGCCGACTCGTGAACCCTCCGTGTCCAGCCATACTAAAACTTCCTGACAGTCTCAACGTATAGACAGAACGGGCATTCCGGTGCAGCCGCCGGTAACGGCCCGCGCAGAACGGCAATGGCCCCGAGGATAGCCGGCCTGACTCGACTGGGATCAGTTGGTAACGTCTTGACCGTTACTTGCATGGGAAACCCCTCATGGAGCTTCTCACCCTCGCTCGGGTAAAAGTAGATCAGGTGTCCGATGCCTGTTGTCGGTTTGCGGTTTTGTTCGAGTAACCAAGCGTAACTATCGAGCTGGAACTGATAAGCGGGAATCAACTCGCGCGTGGTAGGATCAGATGAGGCAGTTTTATGGTCGACGGGGGTGTACTTATGGTCACTACGGACGACACACTCGTCAAGTTTTCCAAGAAAGCCATAGTCGTTATCGATTGTGGCAAAATACTTCTCTTGGAACGGTTGCTCGAGGAGGCCGTCGATTTGACCGGCAACCAGTGGCGGCAAGGCCGTCGTCCCGCGGTAGAGATCGAAGTAGCGCTTGATGACGCCGTCAAAACGATTGGCTAACCGTGAAACGATTCCTTCGGGCTGATAGATCCGGAGATTGTACTGCAACCAGAAGCAGCGCGGACAGCGGCGCATCGTTTCGATACCCGTGGCTGACAGCCACGTTTTCTTCCCGGCTGGTCGGGGTAACGGAGCCGGGCTTTTCGCCGCTGGTTTTTTCGACGCTAAGCGCCGGCGTTTGGCTGGAAAGAGGCTGGCTTGCGCTGCTGTTGGTTTCGTTCCCATGGGTACTTACGCCGATGGTTTAGGGGCCTCGTTTGCAGGTCGGCGATACTTCATCGAGACGGCTTCATCGAAAACCGGACCGTAGTATTGAAGGTCGATGTCATGTTCGCCGAGAACTTCGTGGATACCGTCGCGTAAGTGTCGCGGGACACAAACAATGAACGCGCGAATCATCGCGTCCTCATCGATTTCCGATCGACCAAGTTTCTCGGCCTGGCGCAGAGCTTCAGGCTCAATCTGTCCCTCGATGTACTTACGATACGCCATTGGCGTATCGGCCAAGAGCGCCTTCATTTTTTCCGTTACTTCATCGGGCCAGCGAGTTCGCATATTAGGAAGCGGCGACTGGTTCAATCGTCACTTGCTGCATGACATCACCTTGCTGGAGCGCCGTCACCACATCAAGTCCAGCAGTCACGTGACCGAAGATGGTGTAGTTCTTTTCCAATTTCGTTCGGTCGTCGGCGTTGGTGATGAAAAACTGGGATCCGTTCGTGTTCGGGCCAGCATTAGCCATCGCCACTGTACCGATGAAGTACTCACTAGTCACTGGTTCGTCCGGAAAGGTGTAGCCCGGTCCCCCCGCACCCGTACCGGTCGGATCGCCACCTTGGGCGACAAAGTCCGGGAGAACTCGATGCCATTTCAAACCGTCGAAATACTGTTGTGAAGCCAGGAAGACAAAGCTACTGACTGCTAGAGGCGCCTGGGCATCATCGAGGGTAAAAATAATGGTTCCACGGTTCGTGACGATGCGAGCTTGTTTATTGTGGATATCGCTGTCTGGGAGGCGGCCGGGGAACGTGTAGGTTTTCATCGTCGTTGTTGTTGATGAGGTATTTAGTACTGGTTCATTTTTCAGTTTAAATTTGGTTAGGCCGAGGACGACCGCCGCCAATAAGATGACAATGCCGCCAATCACCTGCACGTTTGGTTTATTCATGGGGTTATTCATACGGGTTGATTACTTGAGGTTGTTGCTGTCGCTGGAATATCACCGGCCTGGAGTGTCGTCCAGAGCGTCTCGCTAATACTCGGAGTCAAGGCCGGCTGCAAATGAAATTGGTAGTATACATACGGCGCAGCTTCGCCCGATTGAACTTCAACGACAGTGTGTTCGTTCGACCACCAACTTGGTACACCGGCGGATGCCCGGCGCTTGTTGCCGGTGAGACGATATGTCCGCATCGGCTGGCCGGCGGTTGTTTGCGACGATGCAATAGTCCCGGTCACGTCGGTCGGTGTGGCGAAGGACGAACCGGTGTAGTACTGGACGAAGACCTGCGACAATGACAAGCTTGCCTGTCCCGTAACGGCTTCGTACATATTGATAGCTTTAACTGCCGGCCGGTACTCAACGAGCCAATGTTCGGGAATGGCGACTGAAAAGGAAAAGTTCGGGTCCCGATCAAGGAGGTCAACTGTCGAAAAAACTACCGTCGGCGCAGCCCCGGCACGGTTCGCGTTCGACGTGCCAGTGGCCGAGTTGGTCGTCAGCTGATTTGTCGTCGGCGCAACCGAGCGTTTTGGCGGAATGACCCACCAGATAAGCCCACCCAATACGAGGGCAGCCAGACCGATAGTCAACGGCGAAAAGCGCTTCATGGGTACAGTATACACCACAACTCCGACCGCGTCAGCGGCCGGCGCCGCCCCTAGTCCTTAGGTCTTGGATGCCCGTTTCCGTTCGTTTGCGTCGAGAGTGCGCTTGCGGATCCGAATTGACTGCGGCGTGACTTCGACAAATTCATCGGGACCGATGTACTCGAGCGCCAACTCCAAGCTCATCAACTTCGGTGGGGCTAGCAGGATGGCGTCGTCGGAGGCTTTCGAGCGCATGTTCGTCAATTTCTTTTCCTTGCAGACATTAATCTCCATATCCTCATCCCTCGAGTTCTGGCCGACAACCATCCCGGCGTAGACCTCGACGCCCGGACCAATGAATAACGTTCCGCGTTGCTGGGCGTTGTCCAGCGCGTAGCCAGTGCTGGCACCATGCTCAAACGCAATCAGTGAACCATGGGCGTTCGCGTTGAGGAGATCGGGCTGGAACGGTTCGTACTTGTTAAAGAGGTGATTGACGATCGCCTGGCCGCGGCACTTCGTCATCAGTGCTGACTTCAAACCGATAACGCCGCGAGTTGGCATGTCGTACTCGATGTGCAGTTCGCCGGTTGGCGTTGTATCAATCCCAAGCATAATGCCCTTCCGCGCACCACACTCCTCAATGATAATTCCTTGGTACTCGGCTGGAACATCAATTGTCACCAACTCATACGGCTCCATCTTCTTCCCGTCTTGCTCGTGCATGATCACTTGCGGTTGTGAAACTTGGAGCTCAAACCCTTCGCGGCGCATTTGCTCAATCAGCACCGCCAAGTGCAATTCGCCACGACCAGAAACCAGGAAGGCATTATCGCTATCCGTTGGGGCGACTCGTAGTGCGACGTTCGTCTCCAGCTCTTTCATTAGCCGAGCATGGATTTGACGCGAGGTCACCAGTTTACCCTCGCGGCCAGCGAATGGCGAGGTGCTCACGCCAAACGTCATTTGGACGGTTGGCTGATCGACCTCCACTGGCGGAAGTTGCTTCGGCTGGTCAGCGTCAGCAATCGTTTCACCGATGGCAATCACGGGCAATCCGGCGACAGCAACGATCTCGCCCGCCTCGGCCATCTCGACCGGAACCTGTTTCAACCCTTCGTAGATCATGATGTCTGTTACTTTGCCTTTGGTGATCACGCCGTCAACGCTAATCTCGGCAACGGGCTGGCCTTTCGCAATGCGGCCGGCCGAAATCTTACCGATGCCCATCTTTCCTTTGTAGTTGTCGTACATCAACGCCAGCACGAGCATCTGAAGCGATTCAGCGGTGTTCACTTCTGGAGCGGGCACAGATGCGAGGATCGTATTGAACAGCGGTTTGAGATCGGTTCCCGGCGTTGCCAGGTCCAGTGTTGCGGTTCCCGCGATGGCCGAAGCGTAGACAATTTGGAAATCCAACTGTTCGTGGGTGGCATTGAGGTGGGCAAACAAATCAAACGTTTTGTTGACTGCCTCATCCGGATCGGCATCAGGCTTGTCGATTTTGTTGACGACCACAATCGCATTCAAGCCTAGCTCAAGCGCTTTCCGTAAAACGAATTTCGTTTGTGGCATCGGACCTTCTTTTGCATCGACGAGTAGGAGAACTCCGTCGGCCATGCGCAACGTCCGTTCTACTTCCCCACCAAAATCGGCGTGGCCGGGTGTATCGACGATATTGATTTTCACACCGTTGTAGACAATCGAAGCGTTCTTGGCGCGAATGGTAATCCCCCGTTCACGTTCTTGGTCCATCGAATCCAAAATTCGCTCGCCCATCTGGTCCAAATTGCGGGCGGCTTCGGTTTGCTTCAACATCGCATCGACGAGGGTGGTTTTCCCGTGGTCAACGTGGGCGATAATGGCGATATTGCGGATGTTTTCGCGGCGGGCAGTCGAATTCATGAAAGTTATAGAGAGGCCAGAGCTGAACCAGCGATGAAAAAAGCGCTTTGCGCGCGGCCCCATCATACGAGATTCTCCCTTTTTCGTCAAGGATCAGAGACTATTCTTGACAAGTTCGGATTTTTGCGGTATCATTGATATCCGAAAAATTTTCTCCGGCTTCTGCGGCCGTCCGTCGGGCGAAAAAATCCGTCCGGCCGCGTTGTTCGCCTGACTCACTCACCTTTGAGCCCGCTTCATGTTCCTCACCCTCCGCATTCCCTGGATCATGATCAACCTCGCCAGTGGCCAGCCACAGCCAGTCCTGGTTCCAGCTGGAACGTATGCAGTTGAGCGCGTTGAGCGGCATCTCGATGACGGTCAGCAGGAGTGGTTGATGCTCGCGGGCACGCAAACTGGCTTGAGCCGGATATTTGCTGAAGAGATGGCCAGCATCAAATTCGGCGATTTTCAGCTTGATGTTCAGCCCGATACCTTGACGAAATACCCAAAGAACGATTGAATAGCCCCGTCACCCGGACTACCCCAACCACGAGGGTCCTATGGAAACACACCGGCCGTTGGTGTACCTGGTCGTCGATGACGCCAAGTATTTCCAGGCGCTGATCGACGCACTCGAACGCTGCACTCCCTACGAGTACAAGATCCTGCCGCACTTCGACCTGCTCTTCAACCGGCTGCGCCTCGGTTCGACCCGCCCGCGCGTGATCATCCTCGACGATGGTCACCCGTTCTCTCGGACGTGGGTCGGTGCCGACATCTACCGCAAGCTGCGCGCCGAATTCGGCCCGGACACCCCGCCAGTCATCGTCACGACCACCAATATCCGCCAGGCACGCGACGGGTTCGGTGAGTACACCGATGAGCTGCGGAGTCTCGGACTGACGGACATCTTCATCGCCCCGAACATCAACCCGCGGGAACTGGCGGCGACCATCACCCAACGCACCTCCCCGACGAGTGCCCCATGAGCTCGTCGGATTTTTTGCCAAACGCCGCCCGTCGGCTCGACCCCCAAGGTGTTTATACGGGGTGAGGACGGGCGGCGACGGCGTCGAAAGAACGGCGGTCGAGCGGCGCTACTCCGGTATGCCGTGGGTCCGACGGAAGGCCGAGGCCATCAACTTGAGAATGAGCTGGACGCGCTCATGGCGCATCTCGAGATCACGAGCACCGAGGACGAAGAGAATGTAACTCTGCTGCGAGGCAAGGTACATCTGGTCCCAGTACTTCTTCAGTTGCGGCTGGCGATCAAGGGCGCGCCCGAGATCGCTCGGCATTCGGTAGATGACCGTCACGGGCAGCGCGCGCGAGCGCTGCAGTGATTGGCTCATAGGTCAGGCAGCCTGGATGCGTACACGTGGCACCATCGTCCGGGTCGCGTTGCGACGCGGCCACCACCGGCGGGTTTGCCAGGGACGATGATACACCTCCTGCCAGACGTGGTACTGGTCGAGAATCCTCCTAACGACTCGACGAGTCGCCGGGCTATAGCGGTACATCATGGGCTTTGCTCTGTAAGTGAATGAGCGCCGGCCGAGCGGGTCTATTCCGCTAACCCTTCGACCCGGTACCATCAGTGACGCCTGACCAGCTCTTTTCTTACAAGCTTATAGCTGTATATACGATGGTCTGAGTCGAGTGTCGTAGAACAATATGTGTACGGCCACGGTTCGTTATCCTACAGGTCGGTGCGAGCGTCAAATTCTGGCGTGCTATGTGCTTCAATTTAGCTTAACCAAAAAGGTCTGCATCGCGCCACTGGGGTGAGCTCCAGACTTTTTTGGCTCCGGGACCTGGATTCGCCCTCGCTCCTCATCGGTTTTCGCTCGGGCCGGGGCTTGCGCCCGGCTGCCACCGGCAGTCGGGCTCGCCCTTCGAATCCAGGAAAGCCATGAGAGGAAAAACACCGGCCGCAAGGCCGGGGTCTTTCCTCTGGCTCCGCCTCGTGGACGACCTTCGAACGTGGGCGCTAAACACCAACGAGTACTTCAAGGTTCCCGACTTTGTGTCCACAGAGTTGTCGGGTAAGGCTCACATTGCAAGCGTTCAGTCGAAGTATTGTTCGGCAGCGTAGATATCGTAGTACAACGACTCAGCCAAAGTGTTTAGGCGCTTCGCCAATCGAAGCAGCACGATGCCACGTGGAAACGACAAGCCACGCTCCCAGCCCGAGACGGTGGCGCGACTACGACCGACCGCTGCACCGAGCTGCCCTTGTCCGAGTCCGGCAGCTAGGCGGTACTCTCTAATTGCGTTCGGGTAGCGCGGCTCATGCTTCGAGTCACGCGGTGTCATCTGACACTGCATAGGAGCCTATAATATTGACAATACCGTGCTAATACTGTATTATACGACGTTGCTCATTTCATAACACAACTGCAGCGTTGCCTCCGGTCGCATGTTCACGCACTTCCGCGTGGACAGGTGTTCCGGAGGGAACCACATGCACGTCCAGTTGGTTGCTCGGCAACCGTCCACTCATCACCTCTTCCGGTTCAAGCCGGAAGCCCCGCCCAACCGCGTTCAGTCGCGGACCAAGAGCCACTTCGACCGACACATCGATCGCTCGGTACCCGCTCAGCTCGCCTACCAGACGTATGGTCGGGTGGGCATGCTCATCGGGATCCTCGAGAGCCTGAACGACATGCCAATCGACGGCAACGTCACGGTCA
>JACRFO010000083.1 GCA_016217865.1 Candidatus Kerfeldbacteria bacterium
ACCGCCATTACCAACGCGATGCAAGACAATGGCCGTCACGAGGTAGACACGGCCGTTGTGGCTCGGCAGCGAATCCGTTCCGACGATGAGGCGATAGTCGCGGTCGATGTTATGCAAAATGAAATCCCGCATCCGTGACTCCAGTTGCGTCATCGACAGCTGCCCCCATGTCGGACTGTTGAACGTAAGAGGTGACCCAAACATCCTTGCCTTTGGCTCACCGAGAACCGCTCAATCCAGGGTTCAACGGTTACGGTTGTAGTATACCACCCAGCCGGCCGCCTGACAATCAGCTGACGACGGATGGATGACGGCGCTCGAGTTCAGACAGCCGCTCGGCCAGAAAGGCTGGCCACCGGCCAGTCGTGATCGCGCTGCGAATCTCGGCCATGAACCGAATCATCGTCCGGACATTGTGAATCGCCAAGGCCCGACTCCCCCGGTAGTCACGGGCTTTACACCAGCCACGAATATCACTAGCCGACATCGTTCGGCAACTGACACAGTCGCAGTTTGCAACCAGCGGACCATCTCCTTGCCCACGACTGACGGGCGTCACATCACGATATCCAGTCGGCGTCAGAACGTGTTGATGGCGCGCCCGCCGGAGCGGTTCAACACAGTCGAACAGGTCAATGCCACGATCAACCGCGAGGAGAATGTCCTGCAGCCAGCCGATACCCAACAGATGCCTTGGTTTATCAAGTGGGAGGTGCGGCATAACCCAGTCGAGCGTCGTGACCATCTCGTGCTGACCAAAGCTGCCGCCGATGCCAATACCTTCAAACGGCAATTGGCCGATGAATTGGGCGCTCGCTTCACGCAACCGTTCGAATGTGCCGCCTTGAACAATTCCGAACATCGCTTGGTCAGCCCGCGTCCGAGCTGTTAAACACTGTTTTGCCCAGCGATGGGTTCGTTCCAGGGCAGCGGCGTTGTAGGCCTCGTCATGGAGCGGTGACGTGCACTCATCAAAGGCGAAGATGATATCGGCGCCGAGCTGTTCCTGAATGCTAATGGCGGTTTCCGGCGTCAATCGCACGAGCTGTTCGCCGTCGGAGAAGATCACGCCCTGATCATCAATCGTGGCCTGGGCGCTGACAATCGCATGGGTGCCGACCGGCCGCGCGTTGATGCCGCCGGCATGTTTCCCGATCCCATGGACGCGGCCCCAGCCAAGACTGAACACTTGAAATCCGCCGGAGTCTGTCGCCAGCGCGCGATCCCATTTCATCCAGGTATGCAGTCCACCCGCGGCCGCGATGGTGTCCGCGCCCACTGATCGATTCAGGTGGTGCGTGTTGCACATCAGCACCTCGGCTCCGGCTTCGGCTGCGTCAGTCAGTTCCATACCATGAAAGACGCCCCGCGTTGCGACCGGCATGAAGTTTGGCGTTTCGATATCGCCGTGGACGGTCCGGACTGTCCCGGTTCGCGCCGCACCACGTGCCGCCGTTGAGGTGATCGTAAAAAATGCCATGTCCATCATCATCGCATATCGTTCAGCGGTGGGCAATGCTTGACAGTATACCCCATTCGGCGTACAACACGTGGATACCGCCACGACGTATCCACCCTGGAGGGACCCATGGCCAAGCCATCCCGTCGTCGCCCGCTCCGTCGTACCGTCAGCAAGCCGCGCCCGACAAGCTCATCCCCAGCCGGGCACCACTGCTCAGCCATCGCCGACGCCATCCTGCGCCGCGAGCTGGTCGCCAGCCACGCACGCGGATCGTGCACGCTCATCGTCCAGCAGGCCAAGCAGTGCCGCAACTGCCGTGAACGGCTCGCCATCATGTGCGAGGCGCTCCATATCCCGCAGTCCCTAGCGCATTCCTGAAGTGCGCTTCTTCTCTTTGGGCGGCCCGAAAAAAAGCCGGAGCGGCTCCCAGTAGAACTCGTGCCATCCCTTAGCCACACTGGTAGCAAATCCGCTCGGAACTCCGGTTTGGCGGAAGGTGAGTTCGGTTCCGCCGCGCAGCGCCCGCATGCTATAGATCACAGTTGATTCGGTTCCTGCCGGCCAATCATCAGCTCGCCAGGTCTGCATGATCAACCGGGGTGGTTCAAGTTTGATGTTGCGGCCAGAAGCATACCCGTCGAAGACGTGAAAGGCGCCGCCGACCTTCGGGCTGATCAGAGCGCTTTGGCCGGTAAAGGCGGAATGCTGGTCACTATCCATCAGCGCTCGGTAGAGCCGCAGCGGAGTCACCCCAGCAAAAAATTCTTTTTGTTCAATATCCCTCGTCCGCATCATGCCCGGTGGCGGTGGTGTGGACGACGCGGCCCGCGGAATGGCCGACGGTGATGACGAGGTGGCCCGGAGCGGTCGGAGGCAAATGGCGGCGCGGAGAAAGTTGGTTGTGGTTGGTGTGCCGGCAGGACGGGCAATGGCGACACTTTCAGGTTCGTTCGCAGCAACCGTTCGATGCTTCGGACGTCTTGGCGCTGTTCAAACGTTGCAAAGGAAATCGCCCGACCAGGAATACCGGCTCGGCCGGTCCGCCCGATGCGGTGGACGTAGTCCTCCGGATTACCTGGCAAGTCATAGTTGACGACGAGCTCGATGCCGACGACGTCAATCCCGCGAGCGGCAATATCCGTCGCCACCAAGACGCGGTACTTTCCCGATTTGAACCCGGCGAGCGCTTCACGGCGTTGGGCCAAGCTGCGATCGGAGTGAATGTCGGCGGCGGGATGACCCATGTCTTTTACCTGGCGAGCGAGCCGCCTCGCGCCATGCTTCGTTCGTGAAAAAACCAAGACCGATCCGCGGTACTGTTCGAGAATCGTTTGGAGGAGTAACACTTTTGCCTCTTTCCCGATGAAGAAGAGTTCCTGGGTGATGGTCGAGGCCGCGGTTCCCGCCCGAGCGATTTCGACACGGACCGGTAGCTGCATATGCTGCCGCGCGATCGTGACGATATCGTCCGGCATCGTCGCCGAGAAGAGTAGTGTCTGCCGTTCCTTCGGAACAACTTGGAGAATTCGTTTGATCTGCGGCGCGAATCCCATATCGAGCATCCGGTCAGCCTCGTCTAACACCAAGATCGTCACGTCGTGGAGTTGGACCGTCCGATGTTCGAGGTGATCAATCAACCGTCCCGGCGTAGCAACGACGATATGCGGTTTCGATCGCAAGGCCGATGTTTGTGGTCCCATCGCCGCCCCGCCGATCAGTACTGCCGTCCGTAAACCAAGGGTGCGGCCGATTTTCTGAATCGCCTCTTCAACCTGTAACGCTAACTCGCGGGTGGGCAGGAGTATCAACGCCTTGCCCTTCACTTGTGCCAGCCGTTGGATCAGCGGCACTCCGAAAGCTAATGTTTTACCCGTGCCAGTTTGGGCGATGCCAATCAGGTCTTTCCCTTCAATCGCCACTGGAATCGAACTGACCTGGATGGGGGTCGGTTGGGTGTAGTTGAGTTGGCCGAGAATGTTGAGGAGGCTAGGCGCGATGCCAAGTCCGGAAAAACCGGTCGGTGCAGGTGTCATGGCGCAAGCCTAGCACGGATCGCCGGTTCTGCCCAGCAAAAAAACCGGGAGCAGGGCTCCCGGTTCGTGCCGTAGGTTTTAGCGCAGGACCCCACCCCACTCGACGACGGTGAAGCCGCGACGGACTGGTGTGACGATTGGATACGACTGGACGGCGACCGGACCAGCGACCGGCCGGTAATCCATCAGGATACGAATCACCGTATCTGGTGTTGGGGTGACCGTCAGTGGCGCGAGTGCGTCCATCATCGCCCGACCGTAGAAACTCACGACGTAGTACGGACTGCCTTGCATACGCGGTTCCCAGAAGGCAATGAAGTCAGCTGTTTCCGTCGGATTGAGCCCGAGCTTACCGAGGGTCGTGACGAGAAACGTGTGAACATCGCGCTGGGCCACGGTGAAACCTTTTGTCGGAGCAGTATATAAGCCACCGCGCCCTTCCCAGAAGAGATATGGGTAGCGCCGGCCGTCGACAGTATTCACCAATTGACCATCGGGCGAGGCGACAACGCGCCAGCCGTCACCATAGGCCGGTTCACTCTTCGTGAAGCCGCCAACCGGAGCGAGGTGAACGTCAACTGTGGTCGTAGTGGTCGGGTAGAGATAGATGACCGGCTTGCCGCATTCAACTGCCGGCAAGAATTTTGCGTTGGTGAAAATGACTAACCGATCAAACGGATCGACCCAGAAGACCAATGGATGCATCGCGATGAAAGTCTCATATGAGACTTTCACCCCATCGAACACCTGGTAGGTCGTGGTGTAATAGTCCTTCAACCGCGTCGCGTTACTGTCTTTCATGATGTAGAGGGCATCCCCGGTGTTCGTCATACCAGATTTAACGAGGTCGGTCGTGCGGTTGACGGTGGTGATGACGTTCAGGTAATTCCCCGCGCCGCAACCGGTTAACGCCGTGGGGACGTAATTCGTCGTGTTGACTGTCCCGTCAGTCCAGGTAGCCTTCAGGAGTTCGCCCGGCGGATCGTTCTTCGTCGGATCAGTCACGTCGAGTTTCAACTGGTAGACGATGAGCGTGCCGTCTGGCGCCTTGAGGTAGAAACCATCACGACTGACAATTTCCGACGTGCCGAGGCCGACATCTTTACTCCCAGAAAATTCAACGGCTTTGGTATACACCGGGCCGTACGTTGCGTCGGTAAAGACTTTGGTTAAGCCGGTCGATTCGAATAGGCCATTCACATTTGCGACCAGACTCAAGACTTGCCGTGGTTTCGGACCGGTCAACGTCGCTGGGAACCGCAGCCCAGGTAATTCGTAGGTCGTATCGACGGTCACGTTCGTTGCGTAGTACGTTGTGCTGGACGCCCAGGAATCAGAATTCTTCGCTAGGACGACATAGTTGGTGCCAGTCTTGAGGAGCCGAATGTACGTTGTTGTCTGGGGACAATCAGGCGCGACACTCATCAGGTAGATTGTCGCCCCGGCATAGGTACCAGTATTGACGGTCCCGACCTGGTAGTAGGTTGAGCCAGCGTTATTCAAGCAAGCCTCCTCCGATTTCGCGTCGACGAACAGTTTGAGATTCGCCACTTTCTTCGGCGCTTGCCAGGTAATGTCACCCAGCGGCGTCCCTGGTGTATTTGTGTTCGAGACCGTGTTCGTGTTAGCCGTTGAGGTGTTACTGTTGACAGCTGTGTTGGCGACGGTGTTGAGCGTTGTGGTATTCGTCGCGGTCTGGTTTGACCACCAATTTGAACCGAAGTACCCGACCGCCAAGCCACCGACGACGAGAACGGCTAAAGCCACGGCGATAACCGCCGGAGAGAGGACCAACCCTGATCGTTGTTGCGTATGCATAGGTGTACCCTAGCCAATAGTTCTCTATCGTAGCACATTTTCCCGCACCGAACACGTCAATCGGTGAAGACGCCAGTGATGTAGCTCGTTGTTTCCGTACTCAATAGCTGCCCGGTACGCCTGGCGGAATTGTCGT
>JACRFO010000085.1 GCA_016217865.1 Candidatus Kerfeldbacteria bacterium
AACCTGGCGCGATCAAGCCTCAAGCGCCGCGTCCTCGTCATTGATGAAGCCTGGTGGCTGATGCAGCACGAGGATTCGGCCAAGTTCATCTACGGCTTAGTAAAACGGTCGCGGAAGTACTATCTCGGCGTGACGACGATTACCCAGGACGTCAACGACTTCCTCTTGTCGCCGTACGGCCAGGCGATCATCAATAACTCGGCGTTACAACTCCTCATGAAGCAGTCACCGGCCGCTATCGACATCGTCACGAAAACCTTCCTCTTGACCCAGCAAGAGCGTCTCCTCCTCCTCGAAGCTGGAGTGGGTGAAGGCATCTTCTTCGCTGGCTCGAAGCACGCCGCCATCAAGGTCGTGGCGTCGATTGCTGAACACCAAATCGTCACCACCAATCCGCAAGAACTCTTGGCGATCGAAGAAGCGAAGAAAGAATTTGAACGATCGGTCTCGAGCGGTACCGCTACTGGCGCTGGTGCCGTTATGAACGAAGCCCCATCATTAGACACGTAATCGTATGCCCCGACGCCTCCTCATTATCATCATCGCGTTCGTCGTCTTGATCGGCGGGTCATTGGCTGTTATCTTGGCTGTCAACAACAGCCCAACCCTGCAGAATACTGTTCAGCGGATCGCCAACCTGCCAAGGAATACAACGAATACCGTGGCGACGAATACGACCTCGCCGACGGCTACGGCTGATGCTGATCGGGCCCGGGTGATCTTCGTGGCTCGTACGTTTGCCGAAATTTACGGTAGCGGCTCTAACCAAAACAACTTCAGTAACCTGACCGACGCTCAAGCCTACAGCACCAAGACGTTCGCCAGCGTGTTGCAAGCCCAAATTGCTCAAGGACGCTTGACGAATGTGACGACGCCTTACCACGGATTCGTAACGAAGACGTTGGTCGTGAATTTCACGAAACTGACCACCACCACCGCCAGCGTCGTCGTGAGTACGCAGCGCGATGAAACGCTCGATGTCCAATCGAAAACGTATACCCAGAACCTAGAAATCCAATTGCAAAAAACCGGGGGCGAGTGGCAAGTCAATGCCGCCCAGTGGCTGGCTGTCTAATCCATGGCTCGGGACGAACAGATCACACTAGCTCAAGGCGAACGCCAACAACGTATCCGGACGCAACGGAACGAGTTTGATGCTTCGCGCGAACGTCGGCAGCAGGACCAAGTCGCGAACCGTCAGGCCCGGACAACAGCCCCGAATCTGCCTGACCAGTCGACTCGTGAACGGGAATGGAGCAAGCAGCTCGATCGAACGCGAGTCGCTAACCTTTCAGCTGGCCGCCGCCCATCAGCCCAGCGCGATTACGGCCGGATGGGTAATGACCTCCGCCAATCCAGCCCGAGCGCTAAACTGGAGAATGCGCAGGATGCGATAAGCCGGATCGGGTCGTTCAACAATGATACAACCCAGTTCGCTCGGGCGGCCAGATATGGAGAATTACGGGGTCTGCGGGGAGTGTCCGGGAAAGGAGCTGCCGGAGCCGCTGCCGTAGCGATGGAAGAAGCAAAAGCCTTCGTCGAACAAGCGTATAAACGGGTCTGGCAGGCCGCCCAAGAGGGAGTCGAAGATGTTGCCCTCTCGTTCGCTGACTTCTTCCTCTTCTCTGGACCAGCCACGATTATTCTCTACTTCACCAGATGGATTGGCGGAAACGTCATGGGCGGTATGTTGCGGAAGAATATTACTCCGCCGCCGCCATATAACGCCCTCGTCCCATCAATCGATGTGCAGTTAGTGCCTAGCTACTCTACCTCCGATCCGCTTGATCTCATCCGTCATGCTAAACTGTTCATCATTGGCGGCATAACGGTCGTGATCTATGGGTTCATCGTCATGCTCCTCTATATGGTCACTCACCCCTCGCAAGTGGCCCAGGTCGCCGGCTTGCAAATCTGGCAGGCCATCATCGCCCCATTTCAGGCCATCATCGATCTCTTCACGGCCGCAAACTCATGACAATCCGTCGGATATTCTTCCTCGGCGCGGCTGTTGCCATCATCAGCGGATGTGTGTTGGCTACGCACCCGGTCATCGCAGCTGATACAGCGGGGAGTAACGCCGCCACCGGTACGTTCACTCCAGAACTGAATTTCCCGGGATTTACCGGCCCACAGACATCGGACAACATGCTCCTGTCTCGCTATATCAGGGCCTTATTCGTCTACTTCATTTGGACCGTCGGTATCCTGGCAACGTTTATGACGGTCTACGCCGGAGTCCGTTGGATTAGTGCCGCGGGAAACGCTAGCCGAATTCAGGATGCACGGGAAACGCTCAACAACGCGATCATCGGAGTGATCATTGCCTTAACCTCGGTGGTCTTACTCAATACGATTAGTCCGCGACTCACAAACTTAAGCGTGAGCCAACTGACGCATATTACCAAAGGCGAATTAGTATTTAATGGGGCTTGCGTCGAGGACCTAACGTGTCCGTCAGGCTTTACGCAAGCGATGGCCGGCGTTTGCAGCAATCTGCCTGGTAACGGTGCCTGGGGGTACGTCAATCCTGGCCAGCTGTACTGCGGTGACCAGGACACACCAACGAGGAACCTCTGCTGCCAGAACGATAGTAACAAATCCAATTGTGTAGGAATTGTCGGAACGACAGGTCAAACCGTTAGCGGGACCTGCAATTTGACTCCCATCCGGCCCTCGACCCTCTGCGGCGATCAAACGACTTGCGGAACAGTTCGGTCTTCTGATAATGCCTGTATCGGGACGTACTGCAAAAACAATGGTGTGTGTTACCTGCAAGATGACGATACTGGCAAGTGCTTTCCGGGGAACGATCAATCTGATTTCACCGATCGTGGCTGCTCAGCCTCACTGACCTTTTCCTCATCCCAAGCGTGCGGTGCGTACACCACGCCCACAAGTGGGCCGGTCTTTGGGAGCCAAGACTGTCCGGGAACCCAGAACTGTATCCTGCCTTCTCCAGAAGTATCCTTGAAAGACCCGAATAGTCCGGCTGCCGGTGTGACGTGTAAGTTTTACCCGACCACCTGTGCCCCATAACCACCATTAGACACCACCCGCTATGAATCCTACCCTACGACGCGCCCTCGAAATTGCTGGATTCGTGTTGATTGTGGCGGCCATTGGTTTTGCTATCTACTACGTCTTCTTCCGGCCGCAAGCGCCGATCCCGGGCACGAATGTTGGCGGTGGGATTACGAACGGCCTGCCGACACCGGCGAATGGGAACGTTAACCGGACGTTGCCGACCCAGAACATCAACCAACTACCGGTAGTCAATACTGGAACCCGGACGCCGGCAACAGTCGCCAACGGCGGGTCAACCTTGTCGCCAACGATGGCGGATAACAACGTTGGTTCGATGACGTTGAACTTGAACGCAAACTCACTCCAATTCTACGACCGTGGATCGGGGCAGTTCTACAGCCTGGCGACTGATGGTTCGTCCAAAACGCTCCTGACGAATGACACGTATCCGAACGCCAGCGCGATCGTCTGGGCCCCAAACGGCAATCAAGCCCTCCTGTCTTTCCCTGACAACTCGAAGATTCTGTACGACTTCGGAACAAAGAAGCAGACGACACTGCCAAAGGAACTGAGTGACTTCTCGTGGTCGCCCACCAGCGACTACGTCGCGAGTAAATTCCTCGATACGACCAACTCGGAAAACCAATGGCTCATCGTCACTCGCCCGGATGGATCACAGTCACAAACCGCTGAACACCTCGGGGCCAACGCCGACCGCGTCCGAACCGCTTGGTCACCGAATAATCAAATTATTGCTACCTACGAGAAAGCGACCAATGCCGATCAGTCGGAGATTATCTTCCTTGGAGCCAACGGCGAAAACTATCCATCCGTCACTGTCCCTGGACGCGGGTATGTCCCGAACTGGTCGCCTGACGGCCGCCGGGTCCTGTACAGCATTTACAATGAGGTCAATCAAAACAATCCCCACCTGTACATCATGAACGGCCAACCAGATACGCTCGGGAACACGAACATCGATCTCGGCTTGAATACCCGGGCGGATAAGTGCACCTTCGACGCTTCGGGGCAGACCGTCTACTGTGCCGTTCCGTACTACCTCAATCCGGGTTCTGGTCCACAGCCTGAACTCTCGAGCGGGATTCCCGACAACATCTACCGAATCGACCTCCGTTCTGGTACGGCTGCGCTGATTGCCCGTCCAGTTGATGCCCAAGGTGCGCAACGCTTCAGCGCCGCTAACCTCCAGCTGTCCCCAGCCGGTGACGTGCTGTTCTTTACTGATGCAACGACCGGTACCGTCCAGAAGGTTCAGCTCCGCTAACATGCGACTGTTCGTCCTGTCACTCCTGCTCGTCGTCGCTGGCAGCCTTGCTGTTCCGACCTGGGCAGCCGACACGACCGACCCGAATCAACTCAGCATCACCCCCGAGCTCACCATTATTCCCGGCCTCTTCGAGGCGGGGAAAGCGTTTACCATTACCCCGACGAGCATCGCCGACTACATTCGGATCATCTTCATCGCCTTCATTTGGGCGGTGGGCGTGCTGGCGACGGTTATGGTCATTTATGGTGGCGTGCGCTGGGTGGCGGCAGCTGGTGATGCTGGGAAAATCCGCGATGCCCGTTCGACCATCGATAATGCCATCATCGGACTCATTATTGCCTTAACGTCAATCGTGCTCTTGAACGTCATTAGTCCGACATTAACGAAGTTTCAAGGCATCAAAGCGCAACAAATTGATCGGCTTACGTTGGAATTCGTTACCGATATACAAAAAAGCGTAGGGGAATTTACGCGGTGCAGTAAAACGAAAGTGTCCGGTGAGCCGAGCGAAATCTGGAGCGGACCAACCGCTGGAGCTGGCCCAAGCGAAGGGAAATCGGTTACCAACGGCAAGCTCGAAGCCAATTCCCTCATCAATGATGCTGCTCGGAAGTACACCTTTACCGGTATTGATCCGTTCGCGCTCAAGGCGATCATGATGATCGAGTCGCAGAAAACTGCGAGTGGACAGTTTTTCTCCGGACCAAATTTATCAGGTACGTCTTCTTCGTATGGCCTAGGGCAGTTCGTTATCAAGACGCTGATTGAGGTCTTAACTGTGGTTAACCCTGGCGGCCTACCACCAGGTTGCAAAACGGAGACCGTCACGGATAATCAGTGGTCCCAGCCACACAAGCAGATTTACGCTTGTGACGGGAAGAATCTTAGTCAATCCTGCAAGTACTGGCTGGATAAGCGTGATGCGGGAGCCACGGGAATCGGAATGTCTGGTATCGAGGCCCAAGTCCAGATGATTGCCAATTACTACAGTCAGCAGCTCCGGGATAGCAACTGTATCAAAGGGGACCTCTTACTCGCCGCCGCAGCGTACAACCAGGGGTTACATGGCGCCAGCCAGAGCTTCTGCTCTCCGGAAACAGTCAAAGATCCAGCCAAAGCGGCCGCCGTCAAAGCAGCAGCAATCGACTACATCGCGAAATTCAAAGAACAGTACGCGAGAGCCTGCGCGAACGGATCGTAGGCTTACTCGCGGTGAAATGCCTGGGCTGGATGGTGTGACGACAAGCGTTGCCGGAGTTGGTGTTGCTCGTCAGGTTCAAGCGCCGCAGCAAACTGCTGAACGCGTTCGAAAAGGTGTTGGTCAGTGAGGCTAGCCAACTGCCAGGTCGGCAGACCTGATTGTCGTTGCCCATAGAGATCGCCAGCCCCGCGCTCGTTGTAGTCGAGTTCGGCCACCGCTAATCCGTCCGAGGTTGCTGCGACCTTGGCCAGCCGTTGTTGAACAGTCGGTGACGTTTGGTCAGTCACGAAGAAACAAGTGCTGGGGGCTGTACCGCGTCCGACCCGTCCGCGTAATTGGTGTAATTGTGATACGCCGAAACGTTCGGCACCTTCAATGACCATTAACGTGGCATTCGGTACGTCAATGCCGACTTCGATAACGGTGGTACTGACGAGGACCATGATCTCCTGCCGTCGGAATTTTTCTAGTACCTGAACGCGTTCATCAGCCGGCATCGCGCCATGTACTACCCCGACGGTGGTGTGCGGAAACGCTTCTGTCAAACGCCGATGTTCCGTTAGGGCTGCCCGGACTCCGAGCGTATCAGACTCCTCGATCAATGGCGTGATCACGTATACCTGCTCATGCCGCGCCACGGTCTTTGTTATGGCTTGGTCGATGACCGATCTGGTGTTGGGGCCGATGATCGTCGTTGTAATCGGTGGCCGACCGGCTGGTTTTTGACGGATGCTGCTGACCGACAAGACACCGCTCAACCATAAGGCCAAACTTCGTGGGATTGGCGTGGCAGTCAGGCTCAAGAAGTGCGGCGTTTCAGTCCGGGCGGTAAGTAGTGCTTGTCGCTGGTCAACGCCGAAGCGCTGCTGTTCGTCGATAATGACGAGGCTAAGATCAGGGAAGACCACGGTTGGCTGAAGGATGGCGTGGGTGCCGATGAGCAATCCAATCGATCCATCGGCCACGCGGCGCAGCACCTCTGCTCGCGTCACGTCACGCGGCTGGCCATCCGCGTCCATCACTTTCGCCGCCTGGCCCGTCAGGAGGGCAAGGCTGACGCCTCGTCCGGCTAGTAATCGACTGGCGGTGCCCCAGTGTTGTTCAGCCAGGACAACCGTTGGCGCGACAAAGGCGACTTGCCGTTGATGGAGTGCAACATTATACGCCACCAGGGTTGCGACTACCGTCTTTCCCGATCCAACGTCGCCTTGAATCAAGCGCGACATTGGTTTCGGTTGGGCTACATCCTGCAAAATCTGCCAGGCGGCAATACGTTGATCGTTGGTCAATTCAAATGGTAGTTGCTGGACGAATGATCGAACCTCAATTTCACGAAAAGGGATAGCGGGAGCTTGACCCTGGTGAGTGGCGGCTACAGAAGCCAGTACCCGCAAGTGCCAACCGAGGAGTTCGTCGAACTTCAACCGCTCAACGGCTTGATGGGCCAATTCGGGTGATTCTGGAAAATGGATCTGTCGAAGCGCCTCGGCTAAGGACATCATCCGCAGAGAGTGGAGCTGGTTAGCACTAATCGGATCAGTCAGCATCTCCGCAACTTCGATCGCCTGTTTCATCACCAGACGGATTTGCCGCTGCGATAATCCCTCGGTCGTTCGGTAGACGGGAATTAGCCGCTCATGTAGTGGCGTGGCCGTTGGTTTTTCGTAGACGGGGTTGTGGAGCTGTAGCCGCTGGTTCTTTTCGGTGACTGTTCCAGATAAGAACAAGTGGTCGCCGACGTGCAGGCTCTTGGCGAGGAACGGGAGATTGAACCAGATGGCGTGGATTTTCGCGCCGCTGTCGTCTATGACGGTAGCGTTGGTGATCGTCGTCCCACGACGGTGCCAGGCGCGACGGCTCTGCAGTGCGGTGATGGTCGCGTGGATCGTCACATCCTGGCCGGCCGCTAACTGGTCGATAGTCGTTTGATGCCGGAAATCTTCATGCCGAAACGGAAAGTACAAGAGTGCATCCTGGAGGGTGACGAGCTGTAACTGACCGAATTTCTTGGCGATATGGGGCTGGAGGCGCGGGAGACTCGTGATCGGTGTCTGGAGGGAAATCATCACTAATAGTGTAGCAAAACCAAGGCCGGAATGGCCATGAGAGAGGATTGGTGCGCCCGGCAGGATTTGAACCTACGACCCTCAGCTCCGCAAGCTGATGCTCTATCCGGGCTGAGCTACGGGCGCCCCGGTAATCGGGTGAATGTCAGTCCAACACAAAAACAGACCGCGGCAGGAGTGTAGCAGAGGATTCAGATTTTGAAAAGACGGCCGTAGGCATCCGATGCCGGCTCGTCCTCTTTCTCGAGATCTTCGGCCAGGTACTTCAACAAATGTTTTCGCACCTCGACCGGATTGGCATCCTCGAGCGAAATTCCGAGAATCGGACGGAGTGAACTCTTGAAGCTGAGGTAGAGGGTCTTCACGACCGGCGGCGTGTAGATGATCCAGAAATTCTTGATGTCGTCGTAGACGAAGAAGTCCTTGCCGATCGCCAAGCCGTCTTCGGTGACCTCGATCGACAGCATCCGCGGCTCCTGGCGCGACTGGAAGTAGATGATCGCCAGCGACAGGACGATGATGACGGCGAACAAAAAGTTTCGGTCGTAGATCGACCAGGCCAACGTCGCCAGGCCGAATACCGCCAGGCCGACGTACCAGCGGCGGGAGCGGGAATATTTCGGGACTTCCGGGAACTTCCAGCTGATCAGGGTATCGCCGTGGTCATTGAGGGTGGCGTTGGCCATATATCGTCAGACGACCTTAATGACCTTTTTGAGCAAGGGCGTCACCACCGTGCCGAGCGCATCGAGGATGGCCACGCTGCCGAGAATACGGAAAAATCCTTCGCCTGGGAAGTCGTCAGAAAAGACTACATACAGGAGCATGGCGGCCAGAACCCCGATGATAACGCATGTGGCTGTGATCACAATGTTTAATGGTGGTCGTGGTCCGAAGGCAAGTAGCAGCAGTGAGGCGTGGGCCATTGCGATTGCGATGATGTTGACCGAAGACGTTAAGTCAAAAAAAGCATTACTGGAAACTTCTCCCCAGATTAAGATTTCGATGAACAACAAGCTTAAGGCCGCCAGTACGATTCCAATTGTTGCAAACACCTTGAAATTCGGACGTTCTGCCACTAGTGAACAGCACAGTCCAATAAGACTGAAACCGGCTACTGACCCGGTTGTTCCCAGGATTTTGAACTCGATCAGACCGAACTTGCCAACCGCAAAAATGGCGATGGCAATCAGGGCGCTGACCGTCAGTGCGCTTATAAGACCAATCACGAAAAATCGTCGAAATGAGACCCGCGGTTGGGACTGGATTGGCGATTGGGACGGCGGAATTGCCTCGGTCAGCGGCTGTGGAAAGTCCATGTCCTTAGTATACACCGTTCGGAGCTAAGCGTCGCCGCGGTCGACGAATGCTGCCGCTCACTCGATTTTTACGACTTGGCACTCGAAAGTCTTGGTCGCCGATCGAAAAACGACACGATCGCCGACCCGATGCCCGATCAGCGCCGCGCCGATTGGTGAATTGTGCGAGATGATGCCCTGATTCGGATTAGTTTCAACAGACCCGAGGATGAGATAGGTTACTTGCTTCCCAGCGATGTCGATGGTGACGCGGTGTCCAAGCTGCACCGTTGATACGTCCTTGGCCGGTTCGATGACTTCCGCGTTCTTGATCTGATGCTCCAGATCAAGGATCCTTTGGTTGATGCCCCGCAGTCTGGCCTTGGCCGCAGCGTAACCGGCGTTTTCAGAAAAATCGCCCGTTTCACTCAGGTGCTTCACTTCTTCGGCCGCCCGGGGGCGGATGTTTTTCAGTTGGCCTAATTTCCGCTCGAGCTCAGCGAGCTTGGCGGTCGTTAGCCGGTGATCGGGCCTGACGTGCGATCGTTTGTCGGGCTTACGGATCGGAACTTGCATGGGCGGTGTCCTTGAATTGGCGGAGGCGGTAGGATTCGAACCTACGAGACCATTGCTGGTCTAACGGTTTTCAAGACCGTCGCCTTCAACCACTCGGCCACGCCTCCACAACTGGCGGAGAGGAAGGGATTCGAACCCTTGATACGGGTTTAACCCCGTATAACAGGTTAGCAACCTGCCGCCTTCAACCACTCGGCCACCTCTTCCCGTTTCGGAAATGTTAAACGACTCAACCCTTCGCGACCGTGACGGCGGTGATGTCCGTCGTTCCGGCAGTGCGAAGGACGCGGGCCACGGCTGAGATTGTCGCGCCCGTCGTGAACACGTCGTCGACGATTATAGCATGTTTTGGAATAATCTCAACCCCTGGAACCAACGTGAAGGCGTCACGGACGTTGAGTTGACGGTCGGCCTCGTCGAGCGTTACTTGGGACAATGTCCGCCGGTTTCGGCGAACGATCGCGCGACATTCGAGACCGGAGGAGACCGACAGACTTTCGGCTAGCAGTTGGGATTGATTGAAGCCGCGCTCCCGTTGTCGCGAACGATGGAGCGGCACCGGGACGATGGTGGCGGGACGAAAGCCCGGTAGCAAATGGTCGCTGAGGGCACGTCCGAGGGGTGTCGCTAGCGTCTGACCGCCGTGGTATTTCAAGCGTTGGACGGCCTGCGCCAGTATCGGTACTTCATACGATCCAAGACAGAT
>JACRFO010000081.1 GCA_016217865.1 Candidatus Kerfeldbacteria bacterium
TTGGCGGTAATGTTGCGATTACGGACTTCGTTGCTGATCGTCTCCATCAGCCACATTACGCCTACCTTAGAGACGTTGTACGCCGCGGCGTTGGGCAGGGCTTGAATTGCACCGCGCGATCCGACTGACACAATCCGACCGTAGCCGGACCGAATCATGACCGGCAACACCGCCCGGGTTACAAAAATAGTTGAAATGAGATTCAAGTTGAGCATCTTCTGCCACTCCTCTGGCGTCGACTCAACAAACGGTTTCTCCGCGTATCCGCCAACAAGGTTCGCTAGGCCGTCAATCCGTCCGTACTCGTTGACCACGTGATCAACAAACTCATTCACGGCGGGATATGACGTGACATCCACATGGAAAGGTGTGAAGCGTTGCCGTTCATCACCGCTCAACCGATCGGCCAGCGCGTTCAATTCATCTTTTGACCGATAGGTCACAATCACGTGGCTACCAGTCGACAAGAGGCGGCTCACGACTGATTGCCCCAACGCGCCGGTGCCGCCGGTGACAATGAACACGCGAACGGTAGAAAGTGAAGTCATCGGGTTGTTGGGAGTTGGCCGGTCGCCAAGCGCCGGGCGCACTCAATGAGCCAGCGCGTTCCGCTCCCGGTAGCGCCGGGCGCGAGTGCTTGGCCCTCGACAGAACTCATCGTCGGAGCGATATCGAGGTGAATCCAAGGTGATCGTTTCACGAACTTTGAGAGGAAGACCGCGCCTTCAATAGCACCGCCCCAGCGGCTCTTGCCGCTGTTGGTCACATCTCCAAATGTCGCTTTGACCAAACCGTCGTACTCTTCCCAGAACGGCATCGGCCAAACGTAATCGCCGCTGACTTCGCCGATCTCTTGTCCAGCCCGACGCAACGCGTCGTCTTTCGTAAAGAGTGCCGCCGCTTCTTGACCAAGTGCCACGACAGCCGCGCCAGTCAATGTCGCCACATCAACGACGATCGCCGGGTGGTAGAACTTCTCGGCATAGGCCAGACCGTCGGCCAGCACGAGGCGGCCTTCCGCATCAGTATTTCCCACTTCAATATGGACACCAGACATTGACGTTAAGATATCGCCTGGCCGGAACCCAGAACCAGAGACCATGTTTTCGGCCGCGGGAATGATCGCCACGGCATTGAGCGGCAGCCGTAAGTCAGCCAGCGCCGCCATCGCACTCATGACGGCCGCCCCGCCGGACATATCCATGTGCATCTCGGCCATGCTGTTGCTGGGTTTCAAATTGTATCCGCCCGAGTCAAACGTAATTCCTTTACCAACAAAGACAATCGGTTTATCGGTCTTCGGGGCACCATGGTATTCCATAACAATCAACCGTGGCGATTCGGCACTTCCCTTCCCCACGCCCAGCAGCGCGCCCATCTTCAGTTTCTCCAACTGCACCGTTGTCAGAACTCTGACCTGGAGTTTCCGCCCTTTAGCAAGTGTAACAGCTGCGGCGGCGAGCGTCCGTGGCGTCATCTTTCCACCCGGCGTGTTGGCGAGATCGCGAGCGTGGTTGACCAACGTAGCGATGGTCAGCCCGCGTTTGACCGCGGCCTGGTGTTCAGCGGTGAGGTGTTTTGCCACCAGCACCACCTGCTTCACCTCTGGCCAACCGGAAGTCGGCGTCTGACGGTAGGCTCGGTACTCATAAGTTGCCAGCACCGCATTTTCAACAGCTCGAGCTGTTCCCTCGCTTGATAAGTCTTGGAAGGAAAAAACGATTTTCGCCCAGTGTGCTGTTAGTGCTGTACGCATCACGCGGCGGGTCACCAACCGGTTACGGCGGGCTGTCCAGTCGGCCTGCTGGCCTAATCCGACCACCACGATGTTGGCCCACGGACCTTTCGGCAGTTGGACGACGGTTTGACTGCCCCACTCGAGCGAAACACCAGGCCGCTTCAACTGTTTCTGAATCGCCTGCTTGGCGGTTAACGATAACCCTGCCCAAGCGGGATGCGACGCCAGCTTCTGTCGCTCAAACCAACCCAGCACAAGGGCATCAGTTTTCAGGCCCCGAAGTGTTGTGGCAAGAGTGAAGCGCATGCGCGAAGTTTAGCCAAAATAGACCGTTCACGCAAGACTAACGCGAACGGTCGCATCGCTGCGACCGCGCCGGTTTAGGTCTGCGCTACATTCTGTTCGATTTCGTCCGGGTTGGTTGGTCGGTACAAGCGGAACAGCGCGACCACACCCCAAGCGAGCAGTACGTATACGCCAGCTGCCACCAGCGTTGACCACTCGACGATCGCGACTGTTTGCTCATTGACCACGGTCGTCTGGCGATAGATACCAGCAAATGGGTCAACGAACACGCCGCTGATGGTGTAAATCAGCTGGGAGAATCCGCTATCTGGATTCGCCGCGGTGGCCTTAAGGAAAAATCGGAAGGCCAGGAAAATCTCAATGAAGGATAGGATGTACCAAATGAAGCGGTACGCGTGGAACAGCTCGCGCTTCCGTTCAAAATCTCGCGCGGCCACTGGCGATGCTCCCACCACGTGTTTCCGCTGCATCGTTTCGCCGCTCGGCGTCACGGTCCGGGTCGTGACTTCTTCGGCTTGCTGATCTGGCGTCGAACGTAACGTCCGGCGGGTGCTCTGCCCGTCGGTGGTGCTCTTCTGCGTGACTACCTCCTCCTCGACCTTGCTTGGCTGGCGTGGGTCGTTCTCCATAGGCGTCATGTGTGTTAATAAAAGATGGGCGATTTTGCCCTCAAGTATCTGTGACGCATGACCGCTAATTTTCTTACTGACCAACTAGTCACACTAACACCGCGATCACCCCTGGTGTGGGAAGACCACACCAACACCCAGCATGACGAGCATACCAATCACGAGTAGGAGAAGCTGCAGGACGGTCGTTCGGGAACCCCGCTGCTGATTGATTGCTGGAATCAGGTCTGCCGAAGCGATGTACAAGAAACTACCGGCCGCAATTCCGAGGAGCGGCAATTCCAGTCCATTGATCCGTTCAGCCGCGAGCAGGGTCAGCACGGTAGCTAACGGACTGACGAGTGCGCCAAGAACATTCCAAAGCACGACTCGACCCCGCGCCATCCCGGCACTAATCATGACAGAGAAGTCACCAATCTCCTGCGGCAGCTCATGGAAGAAGACTGCCACCGCGGTAGCAACGCCGAGCCCTGCATCAACCAGGAAAGCGGCCGCAATGATCGTCCCGTCGATGAAATTGTGAACTGCATCACCAAAGATAATCATCGGTCCAAGCACATGACGGTGATCGTCCCCGGCGGCATCGCTATGTTCATGGTGGTGCCAGCGAAGAACCTTCTCGATGATAAAGAAAAGGAGAAATCCGCCAGCCACCCAGGTGAACAGCGCGTTACTCTCACCGGGAAATTCGGTCACGCCTTCCGCTAAGAGATCGAAGAACACTGCCCCGAGCAATGCCCCAGCCGCGAAACTGACGAACAACGAGGCAAAACGTTTCACTGCTAAATACTGCCACAGCAACAAGAATCCACCCGACAAGCCCAGGAGGCTGGAGAGCGTGCTGGCGAGGAGGGCGTTCAGTGCCGTTTGATCCATAGAGGTACAGTATACCCCAGGACTGTGGCTTTTTCTAGCGACCTACGGGGCAATGACGATTGCGTTCGGCAGATTCCGACCGGGTCCAACGTAGTACCGACCCTGATAGTAGAGCGCAGCTGAACCGCCGCCATCGAGATTCATCGCGTAATCAAGCCCGAGTGATTGCGCCACTGCGGCCGAGTCAATGACGGTTGCACCGCGCACGTTGATGAGGTAGATGACGTTGCCTTTCCAGCCAATCGCACCGCGATTGGACTTCACCGTCGCCTGCTTGCTATCGAGTTGGCTGGTATTTAAGACGTTTCGCTTCGCCTCAATCATCGCTGGACCGTTGCTGATGGCCGATCGTAGGACGCCGCTTCCGGTCGTCTTGTCGATCTTCATCTGCGTTTCCATTTCCGCCAGGCTGTGAAAACGCAGCGTGGAGTGATAGTAGTAGGGTCGATTGGCGGTATCGAAGGCGACGATCGGTTGCGATGTGTACTTCATCCGGTCTTCGTTGACCATCACTCGTCCCGCGGTGTTGTAGACCGGGTAGAAGTACGAATTCGTCTGACCGGCGCAACTCGCGTAATCCGGCGGACAGAAGTACGTCCCGTGTAACCCTGCCGCACCGCTCCGACGCGATACGTATGTCGCCAATGGGAAAGCCGCGCAACCATTCGTGCAGTCATTGAGTTGGCCGGTATCGGTCGTCAAGCGCAAGGTCGTCGCCGTGTAGTCCAGCGTCAGCATGTCAACGGTGAACGTGCCGCGACTGTTCGTCACTGTGGTCGCGATTCGCGTCAGCCCGTTGATTGGTCGTGGGGCCGGTCCAGTGAAGCCGGTTGCCGCCGGGTAAGCCAAAATGGTTTCGGTTGATACTGGCGTACTCAAATTCCACAACCGCCACCACAA
>JACRFO010000084.1 GCA_016217865.1 Candidatus Kerfeldbacteria bacterium
AGAGTCTCGGCGTCGTGAAAGGTGAGCGCGGACTGGCCCTACGGATGGAGTTCATTCCGAAGAATGACACCGTCGAGCCCGGTCAAGCCGTTGTGACCGCTGGTTCTGAACATAGCATCCCACCCGATCTCCTCATCGGTACCATCCAGCAACCGTCCATTCGGGCCGGCGAACTCTTCCAAAACTCAACGGTGACGACATCGGTCGACGTTCAGCGTTTACAGGTCGTGGCCGTTGTCCTGCCGTAACGTATGCGCCTACTCCCGATACTCCTCGTCAGTTTGGGCATGATCGTTGTCAGCGCGATTGATATCAACGTCATCCGATCATTTTCGATCTTCACTACGGTTATTAATGTGAGCTTGTTGGTTGTGCTCATTATCGCCTTGAGCCAAGGGTTTGTGCTTGGCGGGACAGCGGCAGGTATCGCCGCGGGAGCGGCCTGGATAACGAGCGCTGTCAGCGGGGGAGTCTACGTTGTTGCCTACCTTGGGGCCCTAACCGTCGCCTGGATCATGGTCCGGCGCATTGTCACGACCCGGTCGCTCCCGAGTTTACTAGCAACATTCGCGGCTGCTACCGGTGCCTACTACGCTTTCCTCCTGACCGGTAACGCTATTGTTCACGCGCTGGACCGCCAGCAGTTGCTCATCCCACTGGCTGATGTCGCCGTCATTGCTGTCTGGCAAGTCATCATCCACCCGGTCATTGCCCTCCTCCTCTGGCGGCTACTCGGACGCGACCGGTACGGGCGTCTCCAGACCCACTCAACGACGATGTAACCATGGTCGGTGATCCGTTCCACATCTCGGCTGGACGCGATGTCCGGAAAACAGTCGTCAACCGGTCGCATGACCATGCTGTTGACTCCCTTCGTGATGGGAGCGATTCACTTTCCTTGACGATGATGACCGAACAACGTCGCATCGCTGGAGTGTTTATTGGCTTTCTCGTCATTCTTGGGATCTTTACTGTCCGATTACTCGACCTCCAGGTGGTTCGCGGTCAAACGTTCCGCGACCGTTCTGAACACAATCGGTTGCGGCTCGAAATTGTTCCTGCCCCACGCGGTGAGATCCGAGATCGACGTGGCACCATCATCGCCCAGAGTGTTCCCGATTTTTCTGTCACGATTGTCCCAGCCGACGTCCCAACTGACGCCGAAGCCCGTCAGTCCTTCCTGACCCGGTTAGCTGATACGCTCCACATTCCTGTTGAAACGATCATCACGAGTATTACAGATAAACGGCTCAACCCAACTGAACCTCGCGCGCTGATCGACCACGTCAGCTACGAACAAGCGCTGACCTGGATAGTCCAATTGGCTGACCTGCCCGGCGTTGGCGTATTACCCGTACCCACCCGTTCCTATCCCTACGGCCCAGCACTGGCCAACGTCCTTGGATACATCGGAAAGATCAGCCCCACTGAACTCGCCGACAACCAACAAGCCAGCCCGCTTGATTCGACTGGTAAAGTCGGTCTAGAGCGGATGTACAACGAACAACTGACCGGACTCGACGGTCAAAAACAAGTGGAACGCGATGTTTTTAATCGCGAGCAACAGGTAACGAGTCAACGACCGCCTGAACCTGGTCAGACCCTAGTGACGACCATCGACGCCGAACTGCAGCAACGACTGTTCGACCGTCTCTCCCAAGCTGTTACGGCCAATCACAGTCCAGGTGGTGCGGCGGTCGCGCTCGATCCAACTTCCGGCCAAGTCCTGGCGCTCGTCAGCGTCCCTTCGTACGACGATAACTGGTTCGTTACGAGTGAACACAGTGCGGACGTCAGCCGGGTCCTGACTGACCCGAAGAAACCGTTATTGAATCGGGCCATTTCTGGCCAGTATCCTTCGGGCTCAATTATCAAGCCGATTCTGGCCGCTGCGGCACTAGCCGAACACGTCATCACACCATCCACCACCGTCGTCAGTGTGGGGGGTTTCAAAGTTGGTTCGGATTTTTTTCCTGACTGGAAATCTGGTGGCCATGGCGTCACCAACGTGTTGAAAGCTATCGCCGAATCAGTCAACACGTTCTTCTATGAAATCGGCGGAGGGTACGAGCAGCAAGCCGGTCTCGGAGTTGATCGGATCGTACGCTACCTATCGACGTTTGGTTGGGGTTCAGCCGTTGGGATTGATATGCCAGGCGAAGCGGACGGGTTTCTGCCAACGAGTGAGTGGCGTACGACCAAACGAGCGAGCCCATGGAAACTCGGGGACACCTACCATTTATCGATCGGTCAAGGCGACGTCGACGTGACGCCATTACAGATCGCTGCTTCGACAGCTGCTATAGCCAACGGCGGTACGCTCTATCAACCCTACCTCGTTCAAGAGATTCTCTCACCAGAAAACACTTCCATCAAAAAAATTTCACCGCACGTCTTGAATGCATCGGTGGCACCCGCCTCGGCCCTGGCAACTGTGCGGGCAGGCATGCGCCAAGGTGTCCTCGCCGGTAGTTCTCGCCAACTACAATCCTTGCCAGTCCCAGCGGCTGGGAAAACTGGTACCGCTCAATTCGGTAACCAAGGAAAAACGCATGCCTGGTATTCTGTTTTTGCTCCCTACGAACACCCGCAGATCGTTCTGGCTATCATTGTCGAAGCTGGCGGTGAAGGAAATGTTGCTGCTGAACCGGTCGCGAAGGACATTCTCCAGTGGTACTTCACCCGACCCTAGAATTCGCCCAAGTTCGCCCTGTGGATAACTCATTGACAGGGTAGGGGAGGGCGGGTAGAATGGTTCTCTGTTCGAGGCCCGTGGGCCGTTTTTAGAAAATTTTATGACGGACAACCAGACGTATTTAACGAAAGACGGTTATGCAAAACTCAAGGCTGAACTTGAGGTTTTAGTGCACACCCGACGCAAAGAAATCGCCAGCCGAATCCAAGAGGCAAAAGAACTTGGGGATTTGTCCGAAAACGCCGAATACCAAGAGGCCAAGAACGAACAGGCTTTCAACGAAGGACGGATTGAGGAACTCGAGAATACCCTCCGGCACGCCCAAGTCATTGAAGATGGCCGTAAATCTGATGGCCGTGTTCGGGTCGGCTCACACTTGAAAGCTGAAGTGAACGGCAAAACGGTTGAACTCGAGTTAGTCGGTTCGAACGAAGCTGACCCACTTGTTGGACGTATTTCCAACGAATCTCCACTCGGCCAAGTGCTCCTCGGAAAGTCGGCGGGTGATATGGTCTCGGTTACCACCCCAAAGGGCCAGACCGCCTACACCATTACGTCCGTCTCGTAATCAGCCAGACCAAACCACCTTGTGATGAGGGCTGTTTTTGGATATACTACGCCTATGGCTGAACGCAATGACCAAGAAGAAATTCGGCTGAAACGCCGCGCGGAGCTCATTGAGCATGGGCACAATCCATACCCCGCTCGGACGAAAACAACGACCACGATACAGCACCTCCGCGAGCACTGGAAGGTTGATCAATCAGCCACTATTTCCGGACGTGTCCGGGCCATCCGACTTCAGGGCGGCTCGGCGTTCATCGACCTCGACGATGGGACCGGGAAACTCCAATTGTTTCTCCAGAAAAAACAACTCGGCGACACCTTTGCTTCGCTAACCAGCGCCCTTGATCTAGGAGATTTCCTTGAAGCGAGCGGCGTAACGTTCCTGACGAAGGCTGGCGAGCAATCGTTGAATACGTCGGACGCGAAATGGTTGGCCAAAGCCTTGCGCCCACTCCCATCGAACTGGCACGGGCTGGAGGATGTTGAGGTTCGCTATCGACATCGCGAACTTGACCTCGTGACGAATCCCGAGACAAAAACAATCTTCCTGCAGCGCGCGACCATCGTCCGGACCCTACGGGAAGAACTCCACCGGCATGGCTTCGTTGAAGTTGAAACACCGATGTTACAACCGTTAGCCGGCGGCGCTTCTGCCAAACCGTTTGTCACCCACCACAACGCCCTCGATATCGATCTCTTTCTCCGGGTCGCGCCAGAGTTGTACCTGAAACGATTGATCGTTGGCGGATTCAATCGAGTGTTTGAAGTCGCCAGGTGTTTTCGGAATGAGGGTATCGACCGCGATCACAATCCGGAATTCACCCAAGTCGAACTGTACGCCGCGTATCATGATTATCGCTGGTTGATGGATTTTACGGAGAAGCTCGTGGTGAATATCGCCACCAGCGTCCACGGCCGACCGATCTTCATTCATGAGCAGCAGGAACAACCCCTGGCCACCCCATTTCCGCGCATCACGTACCATGACGCCATCAAACAATATACGGAGATCGACATTGATGCGGTTGATGACCAGGCCTTGGTCGCGGCGGCCCGCCAACGTGGGACTGATATCCCAGACGGCCTTGGTCGCGGAAAGGTGATTGATGAATTGTTTAAAACGCACGTTCGCCCGAAGCTCATTACGCCGACCTTTGTCTTCGATTATCCGCTGGAGTTATCACCGCTGGCAAAGAAAAAAGCCGACCAGCCGACCTACACCGAACGGTTCCAGTTGCTCATGGGCGGGACGGAACTCGGCAACGCCTTTAGCGAGCTGAATGACCCGATCGACCAGCGCCAACGGTTCCAGGAACAAGAGCGGCTCCGTGACAGCGGGGACGAAGAAGCGCAACGTGTTGATGAAGACTTCTTGGAAGCCCTCGAGTATGGGATGCCACCAACCGCTGGTCTCGGTATCGGCATTGATCGGCTGACTGCTGTCCTGACCGGTCACCATACCCTCAAGGATGTGATTCTCTTTCCAACCTTACGGCCAAAGTCATGAGTCCGTACGTCGTCCGGTCACCCTGGACCGCCGTCACCACCGCTGGCCAACCCGCATTCACCCGCGATCAAGCGCTAGCGCTAATGCACCATTACGTAAAAAATGAAAATCTTCGCCGTCACATGTACGCTTGCGAGGCGGCCATGCGTTTTTACGCAACTCGCTACAACGGTCAGTCTGATGAGTGGGGGATTGCTGGACTGCTGCATGACTTCGATTGGGAAATTCATCCAACTCTTGAACAACACCCGGTAGCCGGACAACTGCTCTTAGCCGAACAGGGCGTCCCCGAACACCTCCGCCGAGCAATTCTAGCGCACGCTGAACACACCGGTGTTGTCCCGACCACGCCCCTGGAGAAGTGCCTCTTCGCTGTTGACGAACTCACGGGCTTCATCGTTGCTTGTGCCCTCGTCCAGCCAACGAAGCAGCTAGCGGACGTGACAGTTGAATCAATCAAAAAGAAATTGAAGAGCAAGGGTTTTGCCGCGAAAGTGAATCGTAACGATATTGCGAAAGGTTTACTCCTCATCGGCCTATCGGAAGATGAACACTTCGGCAATGTGCTCCACGCTATGCAAACGATTCACGAACACCTCGGACTATGATTGACCAAGCTATCATCGACGGCCTCCGTCGGCGCGGCAAGAAGTTTGCTGGTCTGTTGAACACCGTGGAGAGCGGTCAGGCCGAAACAGCTAAGCAATTGCAGCGGAAACTCGAACAGCTTCAAGCCGAAGTGAACGCTGCTAGTGCAGTCATTCCAACGCTGTCACCAGAAGCGAAGAAAGAAAAGATTGCGGCGATAAAACCCCGATCAAATGAGATTGCCGCCCTGAAACAGCAACTCCAGGCTACAGCCGACGTCGTGTTGCCGAATACGCCGCGTCCGGACGTTCCTTCTGGAGACGATGAATCCGGTAACGTCGTACTGCGTGAAGTCGGATCACGCCCAAAGCTCATGAACCCAAAACCGTATCTTGAGATTGCCGAACCGCTTGGCTACATCGACGTCAA
>JACRFO010000086.1 GCA_016217865.1 Candidatus Kerfeldbacteria bacterium
CGCGAACCCTGACACTGTCCGGCTCCGGAACGCCATTTGTCGTGACGGCTCACGGTATCTTTACCGCCAGCACGTCAACGGTGAACTTCACTGGCGGATCAGCGACGAATATTCCTGGCCTAACCTACAACAATATCGGTATCGGCGGCGGTTCAACTGTGACGTATACCAGTCTGGCCACCATGAACATCGGTGGCGCGGCGACGCTCGCGGCGAACGCGACCATGTCGATGGGATTTGGTCATACGTTCAACATGAATACGACGACATGCAGTCTGACGCTCGACAACTCGTCGACGATCTCGGGTACGGCTAACTTGTATTGGAACTGTACGTCGAATACCTTCCCGACGAATGGCACGATCAACCTGTCGGCGCCAGGCACTATCCAGTTCGTCATGAACGCCGACTTCTCACTACCGGCCCGTGACTTTGCTGGAACGGCGACGGTGTTATTCCTCGCGACTGGCGTTGATCACACGGTCACCCTCGGAGCGGGAACGTTGAGCATGGGCGGGAATTTCCAACTGTACAACAGTTCCTTCGGAGACATTATCCTCAACGCATCCGCTAACACCGTCATCACGGCGGCGTCGGATTTCTCGTTCGTGAAGTCATCAACAGGCGACAACTTCATAACGTCAGGAACGGGAACATGGACGTTCGGTGGAAGCGTGAATTTCACGAACGGCACGTTTACGGCCACGGCTGGACACACGCTGACGATGACAGGTGCTAGCAAAACACTGACGCCGGCTGGAAATGCCCTGTCCAATTTTATCCTGAACGGCGGATCAACCACCATGTCCGGCGCGACAACGGTGAATAATGACCTGACGCTCACAGCCGGTACGCTCACGGCGCCGAGCGCGACGACCCTCTCGGTCGGCGGGCAATTTACGAACAACGCCGCCTTTACGCACAACTCTGGGACGGTCGTGATGACCGGCACGACAAAAAATATTACCGGGTCATCAGCGACGACGTTCAACAGTTTGACTATCTCCGGTACCACCAGCGTGGCCACGAGTAGCCCGACGGTCAATACGTTGTTGACAGTTGACGTTTCGAAGTCGCTGACGATCGGCTCAGGATTGACCGTGACATTGGCGAATACTGGTGTCGGTGCACTCTCATTGAGTGGGACGATCAACGGCCCCGGTAAGCTCATCTACCGATCTTCCGATGTCTTCCCAACGGGCGGGACGCTCGCGGCAGGCTTGGTGCTACGGTATGACATGTCAGTGAATAACATGACCACTGCGGTGCGCACCGACTACGCGACGATTGAAGCGTACAACGCCTCTGGCGCAGGCCGGACCCTGACGCTCGGTAACGGAACGCACACGCTGTCGGGGAATCTCGACCTCCAGTCGAACGCGGCCAGCAGCACCCTCGTCCTGGAAGGCGGTACGAACAATCCAGCGGTGAATGTCACGGGCAACGTCGCTTCTTCTGTCGCCACGGCGGCTGTGACGTTATCCATGGGTTCGAATACCTGGACCGTTGGCGGGAATTTCGACCTGACAAACATCACCACTTTCAATAATAACTCCGGCACGCTGGTGATGAATGGAACGGGAACATTGACGTCGAATAGTAAGACGTTGTTCAGCGTAACGTTGTCGGGCACGATCACGCTCGCTAATGCCACACACACGATCAACGGCAACCTATCGTTCGCTGGCGGAACGATAACGGCCGGCACCTCGACCATTACTATGAATGGCACCGCTGGAAAAACGATCACTGGCGGGGGTGCGACAATTTATGCGCTGAATATCGATCCTTCGTCGGCCGCTACAGTCACCCTTCAGACGTCAGACCTGATAGTGGCGAATCAACTAACCGTTGCGACGGGTGACACACTCGCTCTGAGTTCGGCGACCCTGACAAACACATTTAGTACAAACGCATCTATTGTTGGGACGTTGTCGAGCGCAGGTACGGGTAAGCTGATATTCCCGAACGGCGCGGGCGGTCCGGGCACGACTGGGACGTTGACCGCCCGCGTGCGGTACGATGCCACGAATGGCGGCATCGCCACGACGACCATTGACGCCCGGAACTACCGTGGTGGAATTGAACTGTACTCGACTAGCGCATCGAACCAGACCATCACTTTCCCAACCGGCAGTTTCACCTGTACAGGGACGGCAGGCGGATTCTTCATGTATGCCGAAGGGGCGGGGGATCTCATCGCTGATATGACGACCAGCAGTCCGAACCCATCAATGAGCACTTGTGGAGCGATCGACTTTCTCGGGAGCGGCGGGGGCACGGAAATCTTGAACCAAGGAACCGGCAACTTGATCGCTGGCTTCGGTAGCGTCGATTTCACCGGAGGCACGTACACGTCGAACGGCACCTTGGCGCTGAATAGCGCGTCGGGCTCACAGACGTTGACGACCGCCGGGAATACGTTGAAAAACTTGACCTCGAACTCCCTCGACCTGACGCTGGCAAGCGAGACAATTACCATTTCGGGTAACCTCGATTTCTCTGGCATCGGTAATAGTTTCACGCCCGGTACTTCGACCATCGTCATGACCGGGACGTCTAACACCATGAACTCTGGTGGTTGGCCGTTCTACAATGTGACCATCGACCCCGCCTCAGCCGGGACAATCACCGAACTTACGGGCTTTTCTGTCACGCATGATCTCGTTGTGTCCGCAAATGATACCTTCTCCTTTGGATCCGGAGTCGTCGTGACGGTGAGTAGCACGACCGGGTCGTTAACCCTGAATGGCACGATTTCCGGAGCCGGTGACCTCTGGTATGAATCAGCTGTCGCTTTTCCGACGAGTGGTACGGTATCGACGAACGTCTGGTTCGTCAGTGACAGCGGGACCGACCTGATCGCTTCAGCTAGGCCGTATGGTGCCGATGTCATTGTTGACCACGGGTCGGGGTCAAATTGGAAAACGGTCTTCGGAACGGCTGGTGGGCAGACTCTGGACATTAGCGGTAATCTTATCCTCGGCGTCGACGGGACTGGCAACAACACCATCGATGCGGCTGCTTGGGACCCGAATATCAATGTGACCGGCAATGTCATTAAGCGGGCCGACACTGGTTCAGGCGTCCGGACGATTCTGGCGGGTACCGGAACGTGGACTGTGTCCGGTGATGTCGATCTGACAGGCATTGTTTACACTACCGAGACCAACAACCTTTTGAAAATGGGCGGGACATCAAAGACGCTAACGTCAAATGGCAACGCGCTACATCATTTTGAAATCACGGGTGGTTCGACGACGATGTCGGGGACGACGACGTTGAATGGCAATATAACTTTGACTAGTGGCACGCTGACCGCTCCGGCGACCTTGAACGTGAACGGCAACTGGTCGAATGCCGGTGGCGTGTTCGTCGAAGGAACAAATACGGTCAATTTGGTGGGAACATCATCAGTGACGATGAATTCCGGTTGTGTCACCATCGCTACCTGCGCCGATAACGAATTCTATAATCTCATTATCAACAAAACCGACGCGGCGGACGCGAACGACAACGTCACACTGTCATCAAACGGCTTGAAGGTGACGAATACGCTGACGATAACTGACGGCGAGCTTATCCAAGGCACCCTAGATGTTTGGGCGACCGGCGGAACAACTGCAGTCTCAATTGCGAGTGCCGGAAAGTGGACGAATATTTCGTCCGGTGACCTTAAACTTGGTGGTCCGTTTACGAGTGCCGGTATCGTGGTCTTTGCATCGGGGAATAGTGCGCAGTGTACCGATGTGGCTGACGATATTGTGATCACGTCAACCGTGGGCGGGACGCAGCGACTCTGGTCTGGTGGTGGCACGTTTACGATCCGGAACGTCAATGCGACAGACATGACGGATAGTTCGATCACCGCGTATACATCGACGCTGTCGAACACGAGTTGGTCAGTTGGGTCCTGTGGCATTACATTCTCCGGGACGGTCTTTACTTCGGCGAATGAAGGGACGGCCTTTGACTGTACAACGAGCAGCGGCGCCCAGCTCGACTTGGTAGTGGCAGTGAACGGTGATGTGACGCCGGACACCGGCGCGTGCACATCCAATCTCGGGACTTTTTCTTTCACTGCGACTGACCCAGGGGGCGCCGATGTACCAATCGCGTTATACGTGGCCGGGACGGAAAGCGAAAAAGGCACACTCGTTACCTTGTCGGCGAACGGCGCGACGGATATTACTGGCGTCTCGTTATTCCTTGACCGCTTGACCGTTTCACAGCAAAGCGGTACGGCGATCACGAACAGCCACTTAAATACGGCGGACAATGGGAATGCCGGGATCCGGTATGCGATTTCAGCTGGCGCCTTAACGGTTGAGTCGGGGATGGAGTTACACATCCTTTCTGGGAAAACATTTACACCTGGTGGAACGGTGACAACCACAGCAACAGGAACTGCGGCAGGACCGGCAGGCGACCTTCATATTGCCGGAACGATGACGATGGGTACCAATGCATTGACCGTCGGCGGCGACTACAACAACGTCGGAACATTCAATAAAACGAATCCACAAGCAACGACCCTGGCCGCAACGAGTACTGGGTTTACGATTACGCCGGGGACCGGGGATTTGAATAATCTCACAGTCAGTGGCGATGCTGGCGGAAACGGGACATATACGTTGAGCGGCGCCAACTTAACCGTTGATGGGACGCTAACGGTCAACACGGGTGATACCCTGACGATTGATACTAGCCGGACGCTAACGAACACCGGTGCCACAGATGTCAACAACGACGGCACGATCAATGGTGTCGGGACGCTGCAGTTTACCAGTGCCTCCGGCGGCCCCGATTCGGATGTGAATTCAACCGGAACATACACTGCTGTTACTCGGTACAATGCGACCGGAGGGGACATTCCTTCGACAACCTTCGATGGCCGGACGTATTCCGGCCGGGTCGAACTGTATCAAGACAACACGACGGCCTCGAACCGGACTGTCACCCCAGCCACAGATGGCACGTATAGCTTGAGTGGATCTTCGTCGCACCTGTACCTGATCAATGATGACGCTGCCCAAACACTGACTCTCGCTGGGGCGACTGCTAGTGCTGTCTTCAGTATTGGCGGTGACCTCGATTTCACCGGGACCGGCGGCAGCTCCGAAATCATCCAATCGGGCAATGACACGTGGACCGTTTCCGGCAACGTGACGACCACCGATGGCACCTATACCGCTACCTCCGGAAACACGCTGATCATGAACGGCAACGGAACAACCCTGGCCTCTAGTACTTTGTTCTATAACCTGACCATTAGCGGTAACGCAGTCGCGACAGCTACCTCAAACCCAACGGTAGCCAATACGTTAACAGTTTCAGGGAGCCAGCAACTCACGATCGGATCAGGGCGAACGGTGACGATCTCTAGTTCGGGCACGGTCAGCTTGTCTGGCACCATCGCCGGTCCTGGGTCCCTCTACTACTTTAACAATGCGGCTTTCCCGTCTGGCGGTACGATTTCAGCACCGCTGATCTATGCCCCGGTCAGTGGCACAGTGACCATCACGAGCCGAACCTACGGCGGCGATGTTACCTGCCAGGACACTGGGATTATCGGCACAACCTGCCGGCTCACCGGTACACCAGTATTTAATGGTAGCCTGTCGGTGGTTGATGGCGGGACAGGGGTGACGCTGGATGGTGCAACGAACAACCCGACGACAGTAACGGTTGCTGGGTCTGTTTCAGGATTGTACAACCTCGGTGGCCTGGCGTTGAGCATGGGAACGGGAACATGGACTGTCTCCGGTAATTTTGACCTGACCGACTTTACGAGCTTTAGTCATAACTCGGGTACGCTCATCATGAATGGCACCGGAACGTTAACGACGAATGCTAAAACGCTCAACAATTTCACGACCAGCGGCAGCGTGACCGTCACCCTCGCTAGTGGCGCGACCCACACCTTCGCTGGAAATGTGAACTTTGGTAGTACGGGACTGACGGCTGGTACTTCGACCGTAGTAATGTCAGGGAGCACGAAAACACTCGATGGCGGCAGCAAGAGTCTCTACAACCTCACCATC
>JACRFO010000010.1 GCA_016217865.1 Candidatus Kerfeldbacteria bacterium
ATCAAGAAGCTCGCGTCCGACTTCGTCAACGTTTTCCCGCGCTGGATCCGTCGGCTGCATGCTTCGGTCAGCAAGCTGGCGGATCGTGTCGGCCTGATGGAACTGGCCGGCAAGAAGTTCAAGAGCCAGGACTTCAAGGCGTTCCGGGCGACGCAGCAAGCGTTGAGCCCGGAGTACGCCGAGAAGTTCGATCGGCTGTGGATGCGCGGCGCTTCCGCACAGCTCACCCAGGCGCAGCGACGCTGGGCGCTGATGGAGAGCGCCGAGTACCTCGACACGCTGGCCGGCCTGCGGTCGCTTCTCGACAAGACGAACGATCAGCAGGACACCTGGCTCAAGCAGAACAGCCACGACAAGTGGTTCAACCTCCCGCCCGAGGTGGTCGACTTCCTCACGAAGCTCGGCCCGCAGATCGGGACGGCGGCTGGCGAGCTCGCTCGTCGGCTCCACACCTACAACGAGGCGGCCAAGCAGCGGCGCAATGCCCGCTGGGAAGCCTACCTCTCGCCGGAGAACCTCCAGCGCTACCCCGACCGCTGGCATCACGTCCGTCCCGAGCACCCGCTCTGGGACGAACGCTGCCGTCGCGATCGGCACCGCCGTAACTGGCGGATCGGCCTGACCATCGGGGCGGTCTACATCGCCCTGACGGTCCTGGCCTTCGCCACCAAGCACTCGCTCATCGGAGCATTGATGAGCGCGGTGCCCGTCACCGTCGCCATCGCGCTCCTCATCGGTCTCATCCGAGCCAACAACCACCGAGAAGGAGTTCAGTACCATGGCTGACACCACCACGAACATCCCGACCCCGGAGACCACCCGTGAGCAGCGCGCCCAGAACTTCTGGGGAGCGCTCAAGGACTTCCGCCGCGAAATCACCGTCGCCGGCGGTCTCGGTCTCATCGGCTGGCTGCTGTTCCACGTCACCCGCGACGAGGATGGCCGCAATCTCCTCCGCGAACTGAAGGAGGGCGTGGTTAGCCTCGCTGGCGACCTCGGCCTGGACCAGACGTTCATCGCCGAGCAGCTGGACCGCTACCGCCGTGGCGTCCACGCTCTGCGGCGCTCGACCCAGGTCATCGGGGCGACGCTCTTCGCCCTGAGCTACACGCTGGCGATCATGTCGACCACCATCCACGACGGCGCGATTCGGGCGCAGTGGATGCTCCCGGTCGGCATGCTCCTGACGGTGGTCTCGGTCTGGTTCGCCACCAAGTGGGTCATCCCGGCGGCCGGCATCATGGCCGCCGAGTGGCTCATCCCCGGCGAACACCGCGGAGCGACCTTCGGTGAGAAGTTCATCCGACTGCTGGCCAAGACGAACGGCTGGTACATGTTCGGACTGAACATCATCATCATCTGCTCGTTCTGGCACCGACCGCAGCTGCTGTGGTTCGGCCTCGGACTCAACTTCAACTACGTCTACTTCTGCAACGGCTGGAGACGTGGTGAAAATGAGAACGCCCGGCGGACGATCCTGTGGCTGACCGCGATGGCCCAGGGCGTGCTGATTCTCCTGACGCCGTATCCGAAGGCGGTCGACTGGCTGCAGATCATGTCGATCTCGGCCAAGGATCCGCACTTCTACGTTCCGGCGGTGATCTTCAGCGCTCTGCTGACGATCGCCATGCTGCTCGGGACGCGCAAGACGCAGGAGGACAAGGGTCGTGAAGCGGTCAAGTCGCTGCGCGCCGCGGCCGAAGAGCTGAGCAACGTCAGCGACGAGGACCTGAGCCGAGTCGAGCGGGCCAACGCCATCCTCGTTCGAATGGGTCAGATGGCCGTTCCGACCTCGCCCGCGCTGGTCCACCCCGATAACCGGCAGTTCACTCCGCTGGCCCGTCGGCGTGAGCCCAACCCCTACCTCCGACAGGCGGTCATCATCAGCATCGTGATCGCGGCCTCGGTCTTCATCGCCTGGGGCCAGCACCACGACTGGTGGACGAACGCCTGGACCACCAACACGGCCACCTTCGGCACGACCCGCTAACGGTCAGCCGAACAGTCACTGTTCACCCGCACCTTCACCCCAGCCCCGCCCTCTCCTCACGGAGACGGGCGGGCTTTTTCTTTTCTCTAGACATTTACGAGAGCCGGTGATACACTGCAGGCCGACACGTTTTTGTATCCCGGACCCATGGTGTAGCCCGGTTAACACGTCTCCCTGTCACGGAGAAGATCAGGGGTTCAAATCCCCTTGGGTCCGCCAGTTGCGAAAGGAGCCAACACTTGTTGGCCGTCTTCGCAACCGCAAGGATGGATTTGAAGGGCAGGAACGATCCGCGCCAGCGGGAGTGTCCGTCGACTTGCCATGGGCAAGTCGACGCTGCCCAGGACACAAATCCCCTTGGGTCCGCCAAACGGTCGTTTGGCTTTGCCAGCGGTGATTCCCGGACGTCGCCGCGCTGGTGGCGCAAGTCGCCGTCCGTCTCGGCAGCCGCGGGCAAAGCAGTTTGCCCGCTATCCGCCCGGATGCTGCCTCGACCCCCTTGGGTCCGCCAAACATGATACACTGGAGGTATGCGCCAGTTGCTACGGAACCATTATCTCCAAGCCACCCTCGCTATCTTGGTGGTCGCGTTGACGTTGTTCGCGCCGCTCTTCCGCGGTCAACTCCCGCTGCCAGGACAAGCCCTATTCGGGTACATGACGAACGAACCGGAACGCCGTCCAGCCTACTCGATTTTCCGCGATAGCCTCGTCCAAGGATACCCATACCACGTTTTCGCGGCCGACCATCTCCGCCGCAGTACCTTCCCGCTCTGGAACGATTTGGCGTTCGCTGGCACACCTTTCTTTGCAAATGGTCAATCGGGAGTTCTCTCGCTCACGAAAGCGCCGTGGTGGGGATTGCCCGACTGGTTGAGTTTCAACTTTGCCGTAGTCAGTCAGTTCCTCGTCGCTAGCATCGGTCTGTTCGTCCTCGGGCGAGGTTTGCGTTGGTCAGTGACCAGTTCAGTCACGGCTGGTTTGAGTTTCATCCTGACCGCACCGTTTGTCTTATGGAGTACCATGACGACGATCAGCGGCGTGATCGCCTGGTTGCCTTGGGCACTCTGGGCGATCGTCAAGCTCCACGAAACCCTGCGCTGGCGGTGGGTTGTGCTGACGGCAATCTTCACAGCGGCGATTTGGTTTGGCGGGCATACCCAGGTCGCACTGTTCTGCTTTGTGACCGAGGTCGCGTGGGCACTTGGTTGGTGGCACCGGCATGCCTGGCGACGTCGTTTTCTCACGGTCGCTGTATCGTTGATCCTCGGCGTCGGCTTAGCGGCTATGCAACTCGTTCCGTTCCTTGAAGCGTCCCAGCACGCCTACCGTGAACCAGGCCAGGCGAGTTGGTCGGCTTTACTGAAGCCAGCGCGCCTGTTCGACGTTCACGCGAAAGACTGGTTATCACTAGCGACGACGATCAGTCCAACGATCCTCGACCGTGAGGCAGCCTACCGCGGTCCAGCGAATTTCATCGAGAGCAACCTGTATGTTGGATTGATCCCGCTGCTACTCGGAATCGTCGCACTCGCCAAATGGCGGCGGCGAGAAACGAAGTTACTTATTCTCGTTGGGGGCGGTTCACTCCTCCTCATCCTCTTTCCTGGCTGGTGGGCGATTGCCGGTAAGTTGTTCCCACCGTTAACGCTGGCCCCAGTTTGGCGCTTGTCGTTCATTGCGACATTCGCGCTGGCCGGACTCGTTGGTGTTGGTATGGAGTCGATCAGGCAGCGCTGGGCGTCGCGCGCAGGTTGGGTAATACCGCTGGCCGTGGCGATCATTGGCCTCTGGCAATGGCAACACGTTCTCCCGTTTACCCCACGTCAGGAACTCTACCAGTCCTCACCCGTTTTCGCGGCCGCCCAAACTGGTGAACGGCTGTGGCCACGGGATGGCGGGCTCGACGAGTTCATGGTCTTTGGTATTCCGTCAGTCCTGGCGTACGACTCGGTGTACCCCAAGTCGTACCTCGAATTCTGGCAGGCGAATGCCAACGTCGTGAAGCGCAATCAGCTCGTTGTCCGGGAACCGCACGATGCGGCCTTGGTGGCGACGGGCACAAACTTGGTGCTGTCGGACCGCTCACTCCCACCAGGTTGGACGACGATCGCTCATGATGCGGCCTGGAATCTCGCTCGACGTGAAGCGCCGGCGCCGCTGGCCCACACAGTCAATCGGCTTGTGACAGAAGTGTCACCGGCGGACATTCAGACGCTTGACCTACGCACGGAAGGGACCGTCATTGGCAATCCGCCAGTCATCGATCCAGCCGCAACAACTTCACTAACGACGCTCAATCACACCTCGACCGAACTTGCCCTACGTGTTGTCAGTTCCGGACCGACGGCAGTAGTCACCGCGCTCCAGGCATATCCAGGCTGGCGCGTGACGATTGATAGCCATCCGGCCGCGGCCTCACAACTCCGAGTCAATCACGCTTTCCTTGGTGCAGCCATGAACGAAGGAACCCATACCGTGACCTTCAGTTACCGCCCACGAAGTTTCGTCATCGGCTTGGTCATCTCTGGATTGTCTGTGCTCCTCCTGGTGGTGACGCAATGGCTTGTCGCTAAACAAAACACCACCCCGCCGGAGCGGGGTGGGGGAAAGACAGAGGAGGTTACTTAACCTTCGCGACCAGCGCTGCGAACACCTGTGGGTGTTCAATCGCCAGTTGCGAAAGGATTTTGCGGTCGACAGCGATCTTCGCCACGGCGAACTTGTGCATCAACTGGCTGTAGGTCGTACCGTTAAGGCGGGCGGCGGCGTTGATGCGGATTTGCCAGAGGGTCCGGAATTCACGCTTCTTCAGGCGGCGGTGGCGGGCAGCATGTCGGCCGGCGCGGGTAATGGCCATCTTGGCTTTGCGAATTTGATTCTTGCGGCCCCACTTAAACCCCTTGGCTTTCTTCAGGATATTCTTGCGGTGTTTGACGTGGGCGACGCCTCGTTTGATACGCATACAGGTCGGGAATTAAGCGGAGTAGGGAAGCAGCCGGCGGATGTTTTTATCGTCGGTTTCGTGGATCGTGACGTCTCGGCGCTTGCCCATCGTCCGGACCCCGCGGTCGCGGGAATTGAAATGATCCTGGCCGGCTTTGCGCTTCAAGAGCTTCTTGGAGCCGGTCAGTTTGATCCGCTTGGCGGTGGCTTGGTGGGTCTTGAGTTTCTTTGCCATAAGCTGGGATAGAATACGGAATAATCGAAAAACAGTCAAGCGCTGGGGGGCGGTGGGTCCCTACGACTTCTTTCGGCCGACGATCATCGTCAACCGGTTGCCCATCAGACTCATTGGGGTTTCAACGACGACATCAGGTCCCAAATCCTTTGCAAATTGGTCCATTTGCTGACGGGCTAGGTCACGGTGGGCGTTTTCGCGGCCACGTAGCCGCATTTCCAGGAGGATCTTGTGGCCAGCATCGAGGAACTTGAGCGACTGCGACTTGCGGGTGGCTTTGTCGTGCTCGCCAATCTTGAAGGTCAACCGAATGCCCTTCAACTCGACTTTCTTCTGGTTGGCTTTAGCCTTTCGCTCTTTCTTCTCGAGTTGGAACTGAAAAGCACCAAAGTCGAGAATCTTGCAAACCGGGGGACGAGCCATTGGAGCAATTTCCACGAGATCCAAACCACGGCTCTGGGCGAGGGCCAGGGCCTGGCTCGTATCCATCACACCGATGTGTTTTCCAGTCTCGTCAATCACCGCGACTTGCGGAATGCGGATGTAGAGATTGACGCGGTAACGTTTTTCGGGAATCGCTGTGCGGGTTACGAATAAAGACGCCTAGAGTATACCGGAAACGGGAAAAGGGGGCAAGTTACTGGGTGAACTGGAGGGTCGCAATAATGCTTTGATTGTCGCTGGTCATGGCCGACGGGTGGAGATCAGTTAGCTCATAGAGCACACCTTGTCGGAGGATGAAGTACTCGGGAATTCCCGAACTGCCTTGGTCACCGTCGGTTGCCACGAACGTGTTCTCGCCCAGCTTCACTGTGCGGGGATTATTATGGTAGACGACGATCGGGGCGGTTTTCGAGAAGCCATTCTTTGCCCAGGTGTAGAGATCCTGACTGCTATTGATATTCTGGTTCGCCCCGGCAAAAACGCTGACGGTGATCAGGTGGTAACCAATATCCTCGAGGTCACCATTTTTCTGAAACTGAATAGTGGAGCCATTCACGGTCTGGCTGTAATTCGATGGGTACTTGATGGTGAAGTGGTTAGCGCTGTTCGTATACGTCTTCCAGCTGGCGGTCGGCAAGGCTAAGAGGTGGTTATCAAGAAAGTAGTATTTTCCAGAAAACGTCGTGCCAGTCCCGCCATCACCAATTCCGCCCGAATATTCTACATACTCATCGGTGAGTGAAACAAATGTGTCGGCGCAGGCCGTTGGTTGTTCAACCGGCGTACGAGAAAAGAGGTTTTTGGCGATGTCGTACTTGAGGATGAAGCCACATCCGAATTCAAAAAATTCAGGGATGAAGACAAACACCTGCTGTTTTTCGAGTAGGCAGCCTGTACTCGACTCGCCACTCCATACTGTTCGCTCGCTGATACCCTGATAGGTAACGAACACGTCGTTGTATTGAGCATCTAACGATTGAGCCCAGGGCTGGTTCGAAAAATCGGTTAGCGGACCACAATTATTCTCAACAGAAATCCGCTTGTTGCTGGTATTCGTGTTGGTTGCGCTGTTTGTTGCTATTGCAGTATTCGAATTCGCTGGCCCGTTCAGTTGCAGAGCAACATTCCCGTTGACTGCTTCGGTATTGGTCGACCACGGCCACCTCTGGTCGGGAGTGATCGCGTAGCTGACGATGAACAAGAAACCAACGATGGCGAAAGCCATGACAGCGATCGGGAGGATAGAGGCGCGGCGCATAGTCGTGGGGTGATGGTTGGTGAACAGAACTGACTAGTCAACGTTTCCCCACAGCCCGAAGCTGTTGGTGAACCAAACGCCATTCGGTGTCGCGAAGATCTTCTGGACATCGTCACTCATCATCCCTGCCCGAAAGGCTTTGTCGACCAGGATGAATTCACTGCCCCCTGGGCGCAGGCTGTATGGATTGAGGGAGGTTGTCAGCCAGACCTCATCACCCACACCTTGGATGGCGGTAATCTGCTCACCGGCCTTCAGTTTTGCCTGGAGGGAGTACGTCGTCCAACTGCCGTTCGTCGGGTTAAAGACGTAGGCGGTGTTCACGGGCTTGGTTGTATCGCCGCTCGGCATCGAGGTGAACCACACGCCGCGGTCGGTCACGGTGTGATACCGAAGGGCATCAGTCGACAGTCCCGTCGGGAGGGGGAACGCGACGTAGGTGAATGTCTTCGTGGTAAGATCGTACATCCCGACCCGGTTGTTTGCGGCGGTGAAGTAGGCGCGGTGATTGTCCGATCCGAGGAAAGCCTGTAAGTCAACGAAACCGGTGCCAACCGTCTTCATGACTTTCGTGCTGATGTCGTACTCGGCTGCGCCGGTCTTATCCAGGACGGTGACTATTTTTCCGATGCAGGTGAGTCTGCTTGACCCAGCTACCGCTCGGTCCCAATCTTCAGCCGACAAAGCTTGTTCAACCGTTTTCGTTGCCCGGCGATAGAGGTACAGACCGTATGTCCCACCACCCATTTCGTTACTGTTCTCGAGCCAGACATCCTGCGTCGCATCATTCCACTGGTTACAGGCGACCGGCTGTAGATTTCCGGCATTTGGATTCTGCGCTACGAACTCTTTGATAGCGAGGGTAAGGCTGGTGTCCTGTTGCCCGTTCGCGGTGTTGAACGACGTGCCGGAAGACGTCATGAGTTCACCCGCCAGGGTGGCGTAGGTGATGTCCATGAGTGAGGGGTAGCCCATAGCTGCTCCATACTGCTCAATGAATGTCGGCGGGACGGCTCGGGTGGTGACGGCTTGCGTCGATGGGTTGACCACCATATCGACCAGGGAGCGATCCTTCCGCTCAACGGTCAAAACAATCTGACCATCGACGGTTGTGACCGCACTGACGTGGTCGGTGGCGAGCAGCGTCTTGTTGACCTCGGTGATCTTCTGCCAGGTACCAGTTGTGCCGCGGTAACGATAGACATCAGCGTCACGACTCTTCGCGGCGCTGACCCAGTCGTTCGGCCGGCCCACCGCCCAGACATCAGCGTCGAGCGTGGTGAACTTGATGTCGTCACGGTCGAGTTTGAGGTTGTTCGTTTCGTTGTGGGCTGCCCACTGCTTCGATGCCTTGTCGAAACTCAACATACCGCCCTTGGTGTAGGCATTCGGGGTGACAAAGATCCAGGCCGCGGTCGGGGTAAAGGCAATGTCACGCACGCCGGCGAAATCGATACCCGCCCCGCTACCGTAACTCTCCCAGGTATCGCCAGTGGCCTTGTACCTCGAGACACCGCGAAACGTCGCTGCCCAGATGTCACCAGTGTAGGTATCCCGTCGGAGTTGAACGTTTGCGCCGGAAATCAATCCGTCGAAGGTGGCTGGAAAGTATTGGCGAAAGATGTCAGTA
>JACRFO010000088.1 GCA_016217865.1 Candidatus Kerfeldbacteria bacterium
AGCCCTCATCTTCTTGGGGGGGCGCCTGCTGAATACCTACTTGGTGGTGGGGGTAACCCTTTTGTTAAAGGCCTTGGGACTAGGGGTTCTGGTCAGCTAGACTGTTGACACCCCTCGGGACACGTGGTAGAGTGAGGGCGGTTCACTCTCGATTTGTCGTCGCTGCTTCAGCGACTTTTCATACTGTTTGACACCCAACCGGTCGAGCAGTAGCAGGTAGCCAACTCATCACTCTATGCCCACGATCAGCCAGCTCGTCCGCCAAGGCCGACACTCGACTCCCCATAAATCTAAAACTCCGGCGCTCGATTCAATCATGAACGCCGTACACCGCAAACGAACGATGCTCCCGAAAGGAAGCCCGTTTAAGCGCGGTGTATGCGTGAAGGTTACGACGACCACCCCGAAGAAACCGAACTCGGCTCTCCGAAAGATTGCTCGCGTCCGTCTCTCCAACGGTCAAGAAGTGACAGCGTACATCCCGGGGATTGGTCACAATCTTCAAGAACACTCGATCGTCCTCATTCGTGGCGGCCGGGTCAAAGACTTGCCAGGCGTTCGGTATCATATCGTCCGTGGTGTCTACGATACCCAGGGCGTCAGTGATCGTCGCCAAGGCCGGAGCATTTACGGCGCGAAGCGCCCGAGCAAGAAGTAATCTGCACGACTATGCGCGGTAAACCAGCCCCCACCCGAGATATTCTCCCCGATCCGAAGTACCAATCCGTCGTTCTGGCGAAGTTCATTAACGTCTTGATGACGCGCGGAAAGAAATCGGTCGCCCGAAAAGTCATGTACACGAGCTTGGACAAGATTCAAGCCCAATCGAAGCAGGAGCCACTGCCGATTTTTGAACTGGCCCTGAAAAATGTCGCTCCGATCGTCGAAGTGAAATCCCGCCGGGTCGGTGGTTCAAACTACCAAGTCCCGGTCGAAGTAACGCCGAAGCGCCGTCAGGCCCTCGCGTTCCGTTGGATTCTCACCGCCGCCCGCTCGAAGAAGGGTCGGCCGATGGCCGATAAACTGGCCGAGGAACTCCTCGCCGCCAGCCAGAACCAAGGCGACGCGATTAAGAAGAAACAGGACGTCCACCGGATGGCGGAAGCCAACCGCGCCTTCGCCCACTTCGCGTAGTATGGGTGATCCTGATGGCCGAAAAACGTTCGTCACGCACCGCAAGCCGCACCTCGACGAAGTAACGGCCGCTTGGTTGCTACGGAAGTACGACCCGGCGATGAAGCAATGCGATTTTTTGTTTATTGCAAACACCCCAAGCGGCGGTGATGTTCCGGCCGGCGAACAGTACATCGCGGTCGGGGTTGGCCGCGGCAAGTTTGATGAACACGGCCGCTCATCGGGGCACTCGGCCTGCCAACTCGTCTACCAGGACCTCCTCCACCGCGGACTGATTCCGAATGATGGTGTGAAGGACAAGGCAATCGAGATGGTTGTTGAATACACGCATCGCGAAGATACAGCCCAGTGGGAATCGACGGACGTTCAGCACATCGCCTTCTCGATTCCGGCGATCTTGCGTGGCTTGGCTATTCGCAACGCTAAAGACCCGAGTACGGTGATGATGGAGCGGGGGATCGAAATGATCGATGCCGTCTACGCTAACCTGAAAGAGTACGCCAAATTTTTACACGAGTGGGAGGATCGTATCGAGTTCGAGTCGAAGTGGGGACCGGCGGTCGGAGTCCACAGCGCCTACCGCGGAGCCGATAAGTTTGCTTACCATCACGGCTTCGTTCTCCGCGTCCAGACCGATCCGACCAAGCCATTCGGCGACTTCCGGGCGGAACCGAAGAGTCAGGTTGACCTGGAACCGATCTACCGGCACCTAATTAAGCTCGAACCGAACTCCTGGTACCTTCACCAGACACACAAGATCCTGGTCTCCAACAGCGATTCGAGCCTCGGCACGAAACGCCCCGCTACACAATTTTCCCTTCAACAACTCATTGACCTCGTAAGGAAATAGCCGTATGCCACGCGAATACTCTCTCGAACAAACCCGAAACATCGGGATCATCGCTCACATCGACGCCGGTAAGACGACGGTCTCTGAGCGCATTCTCTTCTACACCGGTAAGAAGCACAAGATTGGCGAAGTCCATGAAGGGGCTGCCGAAATGGACTGGATGGAACAGGAAAAAGAACGCGGCATCACCATTACTGCCGCTGCGACGACCTGCTTCTGGAAAGACCACCGCATCAACATTATCGACACCCCAGGCCACATTGACTTCACGGTTGAAGTTCAACGGTCGCTCCGCGTGCTCGATGGCGGCGTCGTCGTCTTTGACGGCGTAGCTGGCGTTGAACCGCAGTCGGAAACCGTGTGGCACCAAGCCGAGAAGTACAAAGTGCCGCGGATCTGTTTCATCAACAAAATGGACCGGATGGGCGCAGATTTCTACTTTGATATCACCTCGATCCACGAACGGCTGACCACGAACGCGTACCCAGTTCAATTACCGATCGGCGCGGCCGAAACCTTTACGGGAATTATCGACCTCTTCGAACGGAAAGCCGAAATCTATAAGGATGAAATGGGTAAAGAGTTCGAACAAGTCGACGTTCCGGCGGACATGAAAGATAAAGTCGAAGAGTACCGCCACAAACTCGTCGAAGCGGTATGCGAAACCGATGACAAGTTGCTCGAGCAGTACCTCGGCGGCACCGAACCGTCCGTGCCCGAGCTGAAAGCCGCGCTGCGCAAGGCGGTCATCGCCAACCGTCTCGTACCGGTCCTGTGCGGTTCTGCACTGAAGAACAAAGGCGTCCAGTTCCTCCTCGACGCGGTCAACGACTACCTCCCCTCGCCACTCGACATTCCAGCCGCTGTCGGCGTCGATCCGAAAACCGATGCGGAGATACCCTGCCCGCCGAATGATGAAGCGCCGTTCGCAGCCCTAGCCTTCAAAATTGCCTCGGACCCATTCGTTGGAAAACTCGCGTTCTTCCGTGTCTATTCTGGTCATCTCGCTGCCGGTTCGTACATCATGAACACCACCACGGGCGACAAAGAACGCATCGGCCGCATCGTCCGCCTGCATGCCAACCACCGTGAAGACGTCAACGAAGTCTTCTCGGGTGAAATTGCCGCGGCGGTCGGTCTGAAGGGCACGGTCACGGGTGACACGCTCTGCGATCCAGAACGCCCAGTCAAACTTGAAAATATCGTCTTCCCCGAACCGGTTATCGACATCGCGATTGAACCGAAGACAAAACAAGACCAGGAGAAGATGGGCATCGCGTTGGCCCGCTTGGCCGAAGAAGATCCGACCTTCCGCGTTCATTCCGATGAAGAAACGGCCCAGACGATCATCTCTGGTATGGGCGAACTCCACCTCGACATCATTGTCGATCGGATGAAACGCGAATTCAAAGTGGAAGCCAACGTTGGCCGTCCGCGCGTAGCCTACCGCGAAACCATTACCCAGGAAGCCGAAGGTGAAGGCAAGTACATCAAGCAATCCGGAGGCCGCGGTCAATACGGGCATTGCTGGATTCGCGTTGAACCAAACGAAAAGGGCAAAGGTTTTGAATTCGTCGACGAAGTGAAGGGCGGCGTTATTCCTCGCGAGTACATTACGCCAATCGGTAAGGGTATCAAGGAGGCGATGGATACTGGCGTCGTCGCGGGCTACCCGATGGTCGATGTGAAAGCCACGGTCTTTGACGGTTCCTACCACGAAGTTGACTCGTCAGAAGCCGCCTTCAAAATCGCCGGTTCGATGGGCTTCAAAGAAGCCTGTCGCAAAGCGAAACCGGTGCTGCTCGAACCGATTATGAAAGTCGAAGTGACCACTCCTGAAGTCAGCATGGGCGACGTCATCGGCGACCTCAACTCGAAACGGGCGGTCATCAACGAGATGACCAACCGCGGTCAGGCGAAGGTCATCGACGCGCACGTTCCGCTCGGCGAAATGTTTGGCTACGCCACCGCCCTGCGCTCGATGTCGCAAGGCCGCGCATCGTACTCCATGGAGTTCTCGAACTACCAAGAAGTACCGCGGAACGTTGCCGAATCGATTGTCGGCGAGAAAGCGAAAGCCTAACCAAGTATTTCACGGCAGCGTATGCAACTTCCCGTCGCTCACGCTGCCCGCCAACCCCTGACCACCGTCGATCGGTGGTTGGTTGGTTTTGCACTTGGTTGGTTTCTTATGTTCGGGACGCTGGCTGCATTTGTTACCCATACCTTTACGTTTTTTCCCGATTCGCGGCAGCACTACCACTACATCTCCGTGATTCGCAGCGGTTCATGGCCGTACCTCGAAAATAGTAAGATCCATCAGGAAGAACACCAGCCGCCGCTCTACTACGTGCTGATGGCCCCAGCGGCGGCGATTGGGGAGCGACTCACGCCGGAAGGGGGTGTCCTCCTGGTCCGATTGCTGACGCTGCTCATCGGCGCTGGCGTTGTCGTGTTGACTGCCCGGCTCGCACGCGAGGTCTTTCCCGCGCGGCGTTATGTCCCTGGACTCGCAGCGCTGATTGTCGGGATGAATCCGCAGTACTACGTCATGAGCGCCGAAGTGAACAATGACGCGCTGACGAGTCTCTTGGGCGCGAGCCTACTCTTGATGATGGTCTGGGCGATACAACGCGACGCGATCAACCCGCGACGCGACTGGTGGATCGGTGGATTATTGGCCACCACATTCCTGACAAAGATGTCGCTCTGGCCACTCGTGCTGATGACCCTCGCGGTGTTTGCGGTCAAACGCCGTGGCGCTTGGCGGCAACTCTGGCGATTGGCCGTACCAACAATCCTGCTCGGCGGACCGTGGTTAGTCCGTAACACGCTGCTCTATGGCGACCCAACCGTCTGGGGGAAACTCCAACAGTACTTCGGCGCGGAACAGTACGCTGACTTCCTGACGCCCGCCGGTGTTCGGGTATGGTTCAACCTCTTGTTCGAGACCTACTGGGCTCGCTTCCGTCACTTCACCGCCGGTCTGCCGTTTATTGTCTACGCCTGGGTGAAAATCGTCTGGGGGTTAGCCGTCGTTGGCCTGATCGCTTGGCTGATCATACAGTGGCGACGTTTACCGAACACAACGCGGGCGAGCTTGGTCGTGCTGGCGGCCAGCATTGTTGTAGTCGCCGTTGGTGTCTTCACGTACAGCTTGAAGTTCTACCAGCCCCAGGGTCGGTACCTCTTTCCTGTCCAAGCTGCTATCGCCCTCTTCCTCGCGCTTGGTCTCGATTCGATCGCGCCGCCACGGTTGAAGCCCGTTCTAGTGGGCGGAACGGTCTTAGGGCTGCTGGTCTTCAACATCATCGCTTTACGCATGATCGTCTTCTGGGGGTAGGGAAGGGGTTTGAAAAGGTCCGGAAATACAACCGTGGACAATCTGTGCAGAAGAGTGTGCATAGGTTTTTCCTTGTTTTCAGGTGTTTGGAACTATAAAAATGGCTAATATTAGCCATTTTATTATGCCTACCATGTCAAAAAATACGTCCAGGGCGTGAATTGACAACTTTTGGCTAATATTAGCCAAATAAAGAATGATTATCGGGTTTGTGCGCGGGATCGACTGTTCAGACTTGCCAGAAAAACCCCGCCCTGCTATAATCCGGCTTGCGTTTTAACGCATTTCGTTAACGACTATTTTTTTACCTCTAGCCTCGAGCCTATGGCCGACCAGAAATTTGACCGCAGTAAGCCGCACGTCAACGTAGGGACCATTGGTCACGTTGACCACGGCAAGACGACCCTCACCGCCGCGATCCTCAAGACGTTGGCTGACAAGGGCTTTATCGCGCAGCATAAGGGCGTCGACGACATCGACAACGCGCCGGAAGAGAAGGCGCGTGGGATCACGATCGCGACCGCTCACGTTGAATACGAGACGGAAAAACGGCACTACGCCCACGTTGACTGTCCGGGTCACGCCGACTACGTCAAGAACATGATTACCGGTGCCGCCCAGATGGACGGTGCGATTCTTGTTGTTTCCGCCGCTGATGGTCCGATGCCACAGACTCGCGAACACATCCTGCTCGCGAAGCAAGTTGGCGTTCCCTACATCGTCGTCTTCCTGAACAAGTGCGATATGGTTGACGATGCGGAACTCATCGACCTCGTTGAAGTCGAAATCCGCGACCTCCTGAAGAAGTACGAATTCCCGGGCGACACCACCCCAATCATCCGCGGCTCGGCCCTCAAGGCGCTCGAAGGCGACGCGACCTACCAGGACAAGATCATGGAGCTCATGAAGACGCTCGATGAGTACATCCCGGAACCGAAGCGCGAAACCGACAAGCCGTTCCTGATGCCGATTGAAGACATCTTCTCGATTGAAGGTCGCGGTACGGTTGTGACTGGTCGTATCGAACGCGGTGAAATCAAGCTTAACGACGAAGTCGAAATCGTCGGCCTCCGGCCAACGCAAAAGACGGTCGTCACCGGTATTGAAATGTTCAACAAGCAGCTCGACTCCGGTCGCGCTGGCGACAACGCCGGTTTACTCCTCCGCGGTACGAAGAAAGAAGATGTCGAGCGCGGCCAAGTCCTCGCCAAGACGGGTACGGTCACTCCACACTCCGAATTCGAATCCGAAGTCATCATTCTGACGAAAGAGGAAGGTGGCCGCCACACGCCGTTCTTCAAGGGCTACAAACCGCAGTTCTACATCCGGACGACCGACGTGACGGGCGAAATCGAACTCCCGGCCGGAACGGAAATGGTCATGCCGGGCGATCAACTGAAGTTCGTCATCAAACTCATCACCCCGGTCGCGCTCGAAGAACAACAGCGCTTCGCCATCCGCGAAGGTGGCCACACAGTCGGTGCCGGTGTTGTGACGAAGATCATCAAGTAACCTGACCGACTTACACACCCGCCCTTTCCATGTCTGACACGCCACATCAACCGGTTCAACCGGCTGAAGAAGAACAACACCAGCGTCTGCGGATCAAAATCCGCGCCTATGACCACAAGATCATTGATCAGTCGACCAAGACAATCATCGACACGGCCATTCGCACCGGCGCTCGGATCAAAGGCCCCGTTCCGCTCCCAACCGAGCGCAGCAAGTACACGGTGATCCGTTCCTCTTTCGCCCACAAGAACTCCCGCGAACAGTACGAGATGCGGACCCATAAGCGCCTGGTCGACATCGTCGATCCGACGCCCAAGACGGTTGATGCCCTGACGAACCTGAACCTTCCGGCCGGCGTCGACATCGAAATCAAGTCGTAAACCACTTCCTTCACCTACAACGTTTCAGCCATCAGTTCCGTGGATGACAAGACCCGTCATCGCTGACTAATCCACGGACAACGGTAGCTAACAGGATCACCGCTCGCGGTGGCCGGTTGGCCACCGCGAGCGGCTTTCTCTCTCACGCATGAAGTTTCTCCTCGGACAAAAGAAGCAGATGACCCAGGTCTTCGCCGACGACGGTACCGTCGTGCCCGTGACGGTCATCAAGGCTGAACCGAATGTCATCACGGCAGTTCGGGACCAAGCGAAAGACGGTTACCAGGCCGTTCAGCTTGGCGCTGGCGTCAAACGGGAGAAGCGCATTGCCAAACCGCAACGCGGTCAGTGGAAAGGACTCGGAAGTTTCCGCTTCGTCCGAGAAGTCCGCCTGACCGACGCGGCTGGTCTCACCGCTGGCACGAAAATGGATGTCTCGCAGTTTCAACCCGGTGATGACGTCGAAG
>JACRFO010000087.1 GCA_016217865.1 Candidatus Kerfeldbacteria bacterium
CAAAGCCATTATGAAAGATCAGGGGACAGCCTTGATGGGGATCGGTCGCGGCACTGGAGAGAATCGCGCTGCTGACGCTGCCAAAGCAGCCATTGACTCGCCGTTGCTCGAAATGCCGATCGATGGCGCGAAGGGGATCCTCTTTACGATCACCGGCGGACAGAACCTCGGGATGTACGAGGTCAACGAAGCAGCCCGCATCATCACCCAATCGGCTGACCAGAACGCGAAGATCATTTTCGGGGCAGTTATTGATGAAGAACTCAAGGACGAAATCAAAGTGACGGTCATCGCCACGGGCTTCGGCAAGGGCGGTGCTCGTCCACAGAAGAAAATGGTGGCGGCCGCATCGTCAATGCCGTTTGAACCGATGACGACGCCGATTGAACGCCCGAAACCAGCGCCAGCGTCTATGCCGTCGAGCCAGCCGAGTATGCCCGCCACGCCAAAGCAGCCGACTAAGACGAACGAAGAGGAAGAACTGGAGATTCCAGCCTTCATTCGGAAGAAAATGCTCTAGTTCCTAATCACCCCGCGATGTGCCGTTACCGCTCCGGGCGGTTTTTTGTTTTTAACCGATTGTCCACAGGGGAGCGGCCGTGAAGGGTCGGAAAAAAATGATTATGACGACGCCAAACAACGAAAAAGGGCAGAAAAAGCCGTAAAAGGCGATTCTTGACCACCCCTAGATGTAGTAGTACAATGGTTCTTGATAACACAAGATGTAGTGTTCGGTTGAGGTGACGGTGCGGCAAAAAAGCCAAAAACACACCGGAAAAGAACATTGCCAGATAAAGACCCCTGTCACGGCGACGGCCCCGGCCGCCACGCCGGCTGCTGCTGTCCCTACTGACCGCTGATCAGCGGCTCCTTTCGCGCCGCCCACACCGCCTATGAAATGCCCCTCTTGCCACAATACTGATACGAGCGTCATGGATTCCCGTGTGACGGACGAGGGGTTAGCGATTCGCCGCCGCCGGGAGTGTGACCGTTGTGGTTACCGTTTTTCCACGATTGAAGAGGTCGAAATCCTCAATTTAACGGTCATTAAGCGCGATGGCCACCGCGAACCCTACAGTCGTGAGAAAATGGAGAGTGGCTTGCGGAAGTCACTCGAAAAACGCCCGATCACAGCTCAAGCAATCAAGCGGCTGATTGGTCAGATCGAGCGGGATATGCAGGTCCGGGGCCGAACGGAAATCACCTCGCACCACATTGGGGAAATTGCTATGAAACGACTCCAGCGGGTCGACCAAGTTGCCTACATCCGCTTTGCCTCGGTCTACCGCCAGTTCCAAGACGTTGCTTCTTTCCGGCGGGAGTTGAACCAGCTGGCCAAGCGCCGGACAAAGAAGTAACCCTGAACTCATTCATCAACCACATTACCCTTCGACGTATGTCCGATCCTACGCTTGCGAACCGCCTCCGCGCCGCCACGACCACCGACCAACCGGCTGCCCCTGTGCCACAGCGCCGCGGTCCGGGCATGAGGATTCATCGGCTGTTTACGATGGCCGGCCAAGACCCGCTCGAGCAACTCCAGTACGAGCAGCGCAGTTCGGTGATCAAGAATCCAGACGGAACGGTCGTTAAGGAAATCAAGGACGTCGAAGTGCCAGTCACCTGGAGCCAAGTGGCAACCGATATCCTGGCGCAGAAGTACTTCCGTAAAGCCGGCGTCCCGCAACTCGATGCCCAGGGGAAGCCATTGATCGGCACTGACGGAAAGCAGGTGCTCGGTTCGGAACGGAGCGCCAAGCAAGTCGTTCGGCGCCTAGCCGGAACATGGCGGACCTGGGGCGAACAGCATGGCTACTTCGCCTCAACGGCCGATGCCCAAGCCTACCAGGATGAAATGGAGTACATGTTGGTTCGCCAGATGGGGGCCCCGAACTCACCGCAGTGGTTCAATACCGGTCTGAACTGGGCTTACGGGATTACCGGTTCGCCTCAGGGGCACTACTACGTTGATCCGACGACCGGCGTGGTCAGACTGTCGGAAGACGCCTACACCCACCCGCAACCGCACGCCTGCTTCATCCAGAAAATCAACGATGACCTCGTGAACGAGGGCGGCATTTTCGATCTCGTTACCCGCGAGGCGCGATTGTTCAAATTTGGTTCCGGTACTGGCAGCAACTTTTCGAATCTCCGCGGCCGCGGCGAACGTCTGTCGGGCGGCGGTTCGAGCTCGGGACTCATGTCCTTCTTAAAGATTTTCGACCGCTCGGCTGGCGCGATTCAATCCGGCGGCACGACCCGCCGCGCTGCGAAGATGGTCGTCGTCGACGTCGACCATCCAGATGTCCAAGAGTTCACCAACTGGAAGGTTATTGAGGAACAGAAGGTCGCTGACCTGGTCGCTGGCAGCCGCACGAACGCGAAAGAGCTCAACGACATCATGAGCCTCGCTAAAGCTGAAAACACGACGGACTACCACAAGAACGCCAAGCTCGGTCAGGCAGTTCGTCACGCCCTGCAGCGGAACGTGCCGTTGAACTACATCGTCCGTGTACTCGGCCTAGTCGAACAAGGTCATGAGCAGATCGACTTCCCGACCTACACGACCCACTTTGAGGATGAGGCCTACAATACTGTGTCTGGACAGAACGCAAACAACACCGTCCGGGTCACGAATCAGTACATGGACAGCGTCGAGCGCGATCAGCCGTGGAACTTGCTCTGGCGGACAACGCGCGACGTCGCCAAGACCATTCCTGCCCGGCAGTTGTGGGAGGAAATCGCTTACGCTGCTTGGGCCTGCGCTGATCCGGGACTGCAATTTGATACGACGATCAACGAGTGGC
>JACRFO010000089.1 GCA_016217865.1 Candidatus Kerfeldbacteria bacterium
TGTGCGTGAAGATGTGTGACGATTCGGAAGTGAAGTCATCGGTCGCGGCGATGTAATTGTATTGGCGCCAGGACGTGAGGTTTTCCGATGTCGCCAGGGCAATGGTCATGATATTCGCCGGGGTTGAACCAGTCCGGCGGGTACTCAAACTCATCACCCACTGGTGTTCGTTCGGATCCCAGGTGACGTTTGCGTCGCGACACGCCGCGCCATCACCGCTGTCGGCGGTGTTGTAGTACACACCCCAGGTGAACGTCGAACAATCAACGACGGGGTTACTGCCGGACTTTGTCCAGGTGTACAAATCGGTCGAGGTTGCTAAACCAATTTTTTGGACAAGAGTATTCGATCCGTTTTTCTGGACGCCGGTGTAGTACATGTAGTACGTTCCGTCACGCTCGACAATCGAGGGTGCCCAGATATCGTACGAGTCCCAGCTACTCCCGTTATCGGGTGGCAGCACGTATCCTACTTCGGTCCAATGCGTCAAATCGGTTGACGTGAGGTGCATTAATCCGCGACGCAACGAATCGCAGCCGACTGTCAGATCACAGTAAATCGCAAAGACGTGCCAGGTTGCGCCCTGACGAATGATAGCAAAGTCTTTTGGTCGATTGTTGTTGAGCGGTGTGTACTCGACGGCGTGAGCAACCGGCGTGCGTGACGGCGTATTGAACGCCGGCAGTAGCGGTGCAATGACAAGAGTGAGGAGCAGAGCTCCGTTTAACAAACGACGAATCATAGGCACACCTCCATGCGTATGGTTTTTACCGACTAGGTATCGTTAATGTCCAGCCAACGTGAATTGTTTGTGGGGAAGTCACGAGTGAGGGGTGAAGCGTCAGATTGGCTTGCTGAATGTCGGTCCAACGATGGCCATCACCGAGGAAAGTTGCAGCGATCGACCAGAGCGTATCGCCCGGTTGGACGACGTACGAGGTTGCCGATTTGTACCCGGTGGTTTGTGGCTGATTGGCGGCGGTGGTATCAAATATAGTTTGCCCAGTGGTGCGGCTTGGCCGACCGGTCAGATCAGTGGCCATGAAACTGAATCGGTGGCGACCAGCTGCGAGGTCCGTGGGGATGGCAACCTTCGTGATGAAGCCATACGCGAGCGGAACGTTCCGTGCATCAAAGGTTTTATACGGCTGCCCATCAAGCAGGAGAGTGATGATGGTATGACCCGGACCAACGACGTAGAACGTAATGGAGGGATGTAAGCCATCGACGATGATCTTCTTCAAGACCGATACACCGATACTCGGCCGGACAATCGTAAACGTCCGTGGCGCTGACTCGGCGCTGATGACTCCGGCGGCTGATCGAGAACGGACATTGATGACGTGCGTCCCGAGGGCCAGATCGTCGGCCAAGTCAACGAGGTAGTGCCCACTCGCGTCAACTGGAACAGTTCGAACGAGTCGGCGATCAACGATGATGTAGATCGAGCCGCCAGCCGGACCGGTTCCAGCGATAGTTGGTTTTGTATCACCGACCAGCTGGTTCTCCGTCAAGTTCGTAATGGTTGGAGCCGCTGCTTCCGGCGTCGTCGGGGTCGCTGTCGGTGGTGTGACCGCCGTCGCGGTAGTGGTGAACGTCGCATCGGCATCGTTGTCCGTCGTACTGCCGACAGAAATCACTTCGTAGTGATAGGCCGTACCCGCAGTTAGGCCGGTGAGGGTTAGACTATGGCTGGTGACGAGCGTCGCGTCGAAGACTTCAAGTCCGTAGGCGGTGGTTAAGCCGTAGCGGACTTTCGAAGTGGCGGCTTCATTGGTTGTCCAGGTAACGGTGACCGACGATTCGGTAATTGCGCTCACTTGAACATTCGAAATGAGCGTTTGCGGCGCGGCGCTGGTACTGATCTGCTGATCAGGCGAGGTGCCGGTATTGCCCAGTGCGTCAGTTCCCTTGAGGCGGAAGTGGTAGGTGGTGTTACTCGCTAAACCTGTAGCACTAGCCGAGTGACTGGTGCCGAGTGCTCCATCGACGGTGGTGGTTGAACCGTAACTTGTCGTCAGCCCATACTCAAGCTGATCCATTGACGGTTCTGTTGACGTCCAGGTCACTGCAAAACTTGATGATGTCGATGTGCTGGAGATATTCGTAAATGACGGACCAACCGCATCAACCGTGATGCCGTTGCTCGTTCGCACGCCGCCAGTGTTGTTGGCGTTATCGACAGCACGGACCGAGATGTAGTACGTCTGACCGTTGGTTAGCGTCAAACTCGTGTTCGTGACGGTCGTGCTCGTACCGTTGTCAGTGTAGGTCAGGACATTAGTCCCGCCGCTCGTCGTTCCGATTGCGTATTGGTATTTCAGTAATCCGGATGTTGCATCGGTACTAGCGGTCCAGTTGGCGGAGAGAGTCGTGGTACTGGCTGTCGTGGTAGCGTCTGCACCAGTTCCATCGTTGACGGTCGCCGGGGTTGTCGGCGCAGTGGCATCAAAATAGAACGGACCATAGTCGGCATTGTCCCAGCCGGTCTCGGTCAGGTCGTATGCTTGGACGTGGATGTACCACGAGGCGCCGTCGCTCGTCGCTGGGAGCGACAAGGTTGCGTTCGTCACATCGCAACCACCGCCCGGGCAGTGTGACACCTGATCGGCCCAGATAAGCCCGTCCCCACCGGAAAAATTGTGTGTCGGTGTTGTATCCCAGATGTAGGCATAGTACTGAACGCCGCCATCTCCCCAAGGAATGGCGTTGGTGAACGTGAAATTGCCAGCGTTGTACCAGGTCGAAGTCGAACGGCCCGGGGTTAGGTTTGGTGCTGCTGCAGTCGTATAGAAATTGGAGGTACTAGAGAAAGCCGTTTCGACACCTTCAGCATTTCGGGACTTCGCTCGAATCGCGTAGGTGGTGTTCGGTTGCAAGCCCGTTTCTAACCAGGTGGTCGTGGTAATCCATCCAGAGTTCTGGCCGCTCGTCGTATCGTCATAATAGACCGCGGTTTGTCCGACGCCGAGATTGGTTACTGACGAGGCACCGACGGTGAGCGTGGTGGAGCTGGCGGTCGAAGGTGAAATGGACGTGATAGCTTCGACGGCGCTGTATGCGCTCATCGACGGGCCATCCGTATTGCCATCAGCATCAACGGCGTTGGGATGGCGAGTGTACTGCGTGTTGGCCGACAACCCGGTTTCCGTACATGTTCCCGTTGAGCCAGTCCCGGAGACGGCGCCGGTAGTACACTTCACGATGTGGCTGCTGTCGTGGATGACGTTACTCGTGTCAGCAGTCGCATTGTCGGTCCACGTCCAGGCGATAGTCGTCGTCGTGATTGCGCCGTGGTTTGAACTGGTTGGCGCTTGCGGCGGCAAGGTGTACGAGACGCGCAGGATTGGGCGGTTGGCCGGGGTCGAGTGGTTGACGCTAGAAATTGCGCCAGCATTATTACTTGATTCAGCCGTGAAGAGCCCCAGGCCGAGCAAGTCACTGCCTGTCAATCTGGTTTGTACAGCAGTGACAGCCGCGGCGGACAAGGTCACGGTTTTTACACCGAGTGTTGACCACGTATCAGTCCCGTAAAACGTTCCACTGTTAATGGCGCTAAAGAGTTCGCCGGTATCACAGCTGTACAAATCCGGTGTGTCGGTCGCCATGCCATGAATGGTGACTTGTTGGTTCGTTGCATCAGAGACGTTCACGATGATCTGCACTTGGGTCACCGTTGCATTGTTCGGGATCGACGACAAACTAAACTTCATAGCTACCCGGTTCTTCGGGACAAGGCCGTCAAAGATTCCGTCACATGGGACAATCGGGTTTTGTGTCCGTCCCAACGACATGACCGCATCGAGTTCGTTGTAGCAGTAGTACGCGAAAGTACTAAAGCAGTCATTCATACTTTCTTCTTCTGTCGACGTGATGTCCCACGTTGGATTGATGTCGATGCTCGTGGAGTAGGCTTCAGTTTGTGTTGGCTTGGCAATCCGAACCAAACTGTTTGCTAGGAGCGATACCTGGATGGCGAAGACCAACAACAGTCCAAGCGAGGTCGCGACTGACCAACGATACTTCTTCACATGGAGGCTATAGGAATCGAGATACTCGAGGTTTGTTGAACGCCGTGCCAGGAGACTAAACGATTCGGTCGGCTGTTTCTTCAGGTGGATGGGAATCTCAACGATGAACAGAGCTGCGGCGATCGGAAATTTTGCGAACTGGCAGACAGCAAAGTAGGCGCTCTCAACGAGTGCCCGGTGGTGATTTTTGTTCAGCGGCACGCTAAGACGAGAGTACACCCCCGCCAGAGACTGACGTATGTAAATCAGTCCTCCAAGCATGCTTCAGTAGGTTTTTATTTTTTTATTTTGCTTATACTACTATAGCAAATATTTGCTTACTTGTCAATTTCATCATTTGATTTTTTGCCCCACTCCTGTACACTGTTTACGCTCAACTCTATGGATCAAAAAACTATTCGCAACGATCTCTTGAAGATATTGATCATGGTGGTGATTTTTGCTGCTGCATTAAGCTATCTAAAGTTTTACGACACTAAAAGTGATAAAATCGACATTATAGGGCAAAAGGCAGTTGGAAGTTTACTTAAGTAGTAATTGCCCCCGTAGTTCAATGGATAGAACGATCCCGTCCTAAGGGATAAATCTAGGTTCAATTCCTGGTGGGGGCACCACCCCACGCATATTGGGCCCTTAGCTCATCTGGTAGAGCGCTTCCATGGCATGGAAGAGGTGACCGGTTCGATTCCGGTAGGGTCCACCAAAGTGTTCCACGTGGAACAATTACCTTATTCTAAATGTTCCACGCAGAACAATATGAAAAGTTTGAATGTTCCACGTGGAACATTTACAAAAAGACTGGGCCAGTAGCTCACTTGGTAGAGCGCCGCATTCGCATTGCGGAGGTAAGGGGTTCGATTCCCCTCTGGTCCACCAAAAAGACCGATTATAGAAAACTAGAGTCGCAAAATGAATAAGTATTTCTACGTAACCGTTATATTTTTTGTTGGTGTCAGTGTTACGTTGTTAGAGCTCGCTTCGGCCAGATTAGTCGCGCCGTTTTTTGGTAGCACGATCTATGTCTGGGGAGCGGCGATCGGAACAATCCTAGCTGCGCTAGCCATTGGCTACTGGTTAGGTGGGCGGTGGAGTGAACGGTTTGATGGCCGCAAACTCCTCGGGTCGATGCTATTCATCAGCAGCCTCACTGCTGCACTTGTCCCACTGATCTATGAGCCGTTACTCCATTCGGCCATCTCGGATCAACTTGCTGGGGTACCGTTTTTCTTGATCGTGATGGGGAGCATGCTCCTCCTATTCTTCATTCCCGTGGCATGTCTCGGTGCGATGAGTCCTGTAGTACTACGCTTGGCGGTTACTTCATTGCATGAAACTGGACCAGTCAGCGGACTGTTGTCGGGTATGAATACATTCGGATCGATCTGCGGAACATTCCTGGCTGCCTTCGTGACCGTTCCGGCTATCGGCGTGCGCTGGACTATATTACTGGCAGCCGGTTTGCTAGCCACACTTGGCCTGGTCGTTTGGCCGAAGCAACGATTGTGGGTTTTTTCGACGTTCTTGATCGTTGGATTGAGCATGGCGATGACATCAGTCACACCGTTCATTACCCGTGCCGATCTTATTTGGAATAGAGAGTCGCCCTATCAGTTCGTCCAGGTCTTCTTGGAAGCTGGGCGTAAGTATCTAGTGATCGATGCGGCGCATGGTGCCCAGTCGGTCTACGACCCGGGGACGGCGGTGAACGGTACCTACGTTGATAGTTATGCGATGCTGCCATACCTGACGAGCCAAACAGACCGCCAGCGCCGGGTCTTGCTGGTTGGACTCGGCGGGGGCAGCACCTTCCGCCTGTTCCATGAGGTGCAAGGTGATACCTTCGACTTTGCCTTTACCGCGGTGGAATTGGATCCGGCGGTCACTGCCGCTGCCAAGGAAGAATTCGGTTTGAATCAACTTCCAGTACGCGTGATTCACGATGATGCCCGCCACTATCTCGCTACAACGGACGAGCAGTACGACATCATCATCGTCGACGCGTACATCAATGAACTACAGATACCGCCGATGCTGGCGACGGTCGAGTTTTTTCAGGAAGTTCAGAGTCGTCTTCGCCCGGGAGGCCTGGCGGCCTTCAACATGGTGCGCCTAGCGGGGGAGCGGTATGGCCAAAAACTTCTACAAACGGCCGCATCGGTTTTCCCGCACGTGGTCTCCGGCCCGGTTCAACCAGGTTCAGGAAACGAGTTCATCCTCCTCGGCGACGGTATTGATGTAACACGGGTTCGTCCGACTGGACATGCCGAGTTGGACCGGGAAGTCACGCAGACACTCGGCTTGCTCCACCCTGTAGCACGGACAGCCGATCCGGTTTTTACTGATGATCGCACCGATCTCGAGTTACGGCTCCGGCCGCGCGGTTGAGGACTTGACGTATATACCCCCCAGGGGTATATTGTGGATATATGCGCCGCGCCTCTCGGACAGTGACGGCCCGGATTCACCGCCTGGCTGGACAATTGAGTGCCATTGAAGCGATGCTCCAACACAAACGGAGCTGCGCTGACGTCCTCCACCAAATCAGTGCAGTTCGGGCTGGCCTGGAGCAAGTCGCGGTCATCGTCTTCCAAACCGAACTCCAGAAACTCGCCGCGAAGAAGAAATTGACGGAAGCTGAACTCGCAAAACTTTCCCAAGCCTTTAGCAAGACCACCTAACACCACGCCCATGAGCGAACTCGTCCTGAACGATCAGAACTTCGACCAAGAAGTCCTTCAAGAGAAATCAAAACCGGTCCTGGTCGACTTTTGGGCCGTGTGGTGTTACCCCTGCAAGATCCAAGCGCCGATCATCGACGAAATCGCTACGGAGTTGGGTGAGAAAGTAAAA
>JACRFO010000091.1 GCA_016217865.1 Candidatus Kerfeldbacteria bacterium
GAATGAGAATACGAACGACTCAAACTCGAACGACTAACAGCTAGACATTGATCCCAGACGCCCGGCCGGGCGTCTGGATTTTGTTGTGAAGGCCCATGTGTTCTCCGGCCCGGGTAAGACGCGGGGATGCTGTTCGTCGTAGACAGTAGCGGAATATGTACTGGGCCGACCTTTGACAACCCTTAACGCGGAGGTTCTGATGCTTTTCTCTCTCCTACTCATGCTGTTCACGAACCCGCTGACAGAGCCACGATCGTTCACCGTTGAGACCATCGACCATGCATCACCGGTGATGCGGGCGATGCCGTACGGCCTCAACTACGCCAACACGTCCGCTAAAGAGGAGTATGGGGACGCGCCGTGGGTAACCCGCAATGGTCAGATTCCGATGGTCTTCGTCGTCAAAGACGCGAATGACAACGAGATGTGCTTCACCTACCTGCGCCTGTACCGGAATGTTGGCGCCAGCCGGACCCTCCTGGCCGAAGATAACGCCGCTCGTATGATCTCGTCCGATCAGACGTTTTGGACGATCGACCTGACGACAGCGCTCTTCGGCGCGACCGTCGGGGATACGGTGCTGTTCGAGTGGGAACTGCAGTTCAGCGATGCCCTGTGCACGCAGTCACACCTGAACCACTACTTCAACCGGGTTGCCGTTGGCGCGCCGCTGCCGAACCTAGCCGGCTGGTACCGGGTTGATACCCACTATCATTCCGAACTCACCGACAACATCTTTGAGTTCGGTGGCCACCTCGTCACCGTTGCGCGCGCGGCCCAAGCCGTCGGGCTGCAGGCGGTCTGCCTGACTGATCACTCGACGGACATCCTGCCGGCAGAGTGGGACACGCTCGCGGCCCGAGCCGCTCGGTTCTCGACCGGCTCGTTCCGGTTCATTCCCGGTACCGAACTGACGGTTGACTCCGATGAGTCTAACCAAACGCCCGATAATCGCATCCACCTGTTGGCTATCGGGCTGACACGGGCCTTGCCGGCACCTGAAGAGTGCTGTACCGACAATAGCAGTGGGCAACTCTGGACACTGCGGCGCGGTTTGGATTCCATCGCGGTCCAGTCCGGTGTCGCGTTTGCTGCCCATCCGTCCTCAAACTACTCGGTTGGATTCGGAGGCAACCTCGCGGTGTGGTCAACGGCCAACTGGGATGCCGCGCTTGATTACCCGGTCTTCATTGGCTCGGAATTCTTCAACGAGCGGCGGACCGTTTTTCCGAACACAAGCGTTACAGAGGACTACATCTACCCGTACGGGTGGCAAACGAACACTGCCTGGGAATCAACATGGCAGGGTGGTCTCGGGCAGTACCTTGGATTACTCCAAACGCACCTCGAGCCACTTCGCCCGCTCGCGCTGGCTGGTGGTTCAGACGCGCATGGCGACTTGAGCTACAAGACGACGAACCAGTATGGGACGATCCAGCTCGCTGCGAATGACGACGGGATCGGAAAGGTCCATACGCTCGTCTACGCACCGGTCGGCTTGTCACAGCCGAACATCATCAACGGACTGCGCCTCGGGTCTACGGTGATGTCAGATGGCCCCGCCTTGGCGGTGACAGTAGATCGCGACGGTAATGGAACGAGCGAGGGAACGGTCGGCGGAATGTTCGCCCTCCTTCCTGCCGCTCAATTGCACATCGTGGCCACCAGCCTCAACGAGTTTGGTACCTTCACGAGCGGGAGGATCCTCCGGGTAACGCCAACAAGCCTCGACACGATCACATTCGGGGTCGCTGGATTCAATGTGAACACCACCGTTCCGGCTTATGCCCTGGCCGAACCGGGACACTGGTCAGCCGTTCTCGTCGAGATCCGCACAAGTGCTGGCTACCGAGCGATGTCATCGCCCGTGTATCTGGCACCACAGGGAACCACTGGTGTCGGGCCAGATCATGCCGAGCTGGCACTTAGTCAGCCGCGGCCCGATCCGGTCGTTGGTCTGATGACGTGTAGCTACAGCCTCCCGACTGCGGTCCATGCTTCCCTAAGCATCTATGACGTACAGGGACGGCGTCTCGCCACCCTCGTCGAGGGCCAGCAGGAAGGCGGCACACACCGCACCACGTGGTCACCCGGTGCGACTAGAGCCGGCGTCTACTACTTGCGGTTGCAGGTGCCTGGACGGCAACTCAACCGAAAATTCGTGCTCCTTCGATAACCGAACCCACCAGCCTTACCAGCTGGTGCTTTTTTGGTGGGCGATCCAGGACTCGAACCTGGGACCTCGTCATTATCAGTGACGCGCTCTAACCACCTGAGCTAATCGCCCGAGAGCGTGCTTAGGTTAGCAGAGAAGAAATATTTTGGCAAGCCAGCGGCCCAAAAAATATTTTGACAGAATTTTATTGTGATGAGGAAACAAAAATGGTACAATATACGCGGTGTGGATAACGTTCTCACCGTCACCAATACATCTCAACACAATAACTTGGGCGCGAGCGGCGATCGGATCAGTTGATTCAGCTATCGCATCGCGTCACCAACACTGAAGGGAGGTGTCGACCATGGCCAAGAAAAAGAAGAAAGTCGTCCGGAAAGCAAAGAAGACGACGAAGCGCCGCAAGACCGCGAAGAAGCGCCGCTAGTCAACGCTTTCTCTGAAATACATCCCGCGTTACGCAGGGTGTATTTTTTTGTCGACGGAACCGATCTTCAGAAACGGTAAACAGACGATGAGTACGAGAATGATCGCCAGGTCGTTCTTGAACAGTGGCGTGTCGACGAACCCGTGGACGAGTACGCCGAGGTAGGTTGCCACCGCCAGTATTACTAACGACTCCCCGCGACGCCATGGCCCGGCCAGGTGTTTGAACCACCACATAGTCCCCCCGAGGAAAACGATTAAGCCGAGTAGCCCGGTTTCGAGCCAGAGCGCGAGGTAGAGCTGGTGGGGCTGTGCAACGAGCCATTCGAGCGGCGGCCAGTACAAGCGGGGAATGGTAGCGCGGTAGATAGGTTCGTAAGCGTTAGGGCCAATACCGACGAGCGGATGGTCGCGAATCATTTCAACTGACGTCCGCCAAATCTGCGTTCGAACGAGACTCGATGAGCGGTCGCGAGTGTTGAACTTTTCAGCTAGGTAGGGAGTCTGGGACAGGGCTGCCAGTCCGACCGCGGCGATGATGATCGCCGCGATGAGGGCGAGGCGTCGTTGTCGTCGGTCTGGCCATCTCCACCACAACACGAGTAAGCCGACACCAAGGGATACGTATCCTCCGAACGAGACCGTGAGTGTTAGTGCGACGAACATCACCATGGCGCCGAGCCACCACCAACGGTTCAAGTGTTTCCAGAGTAAAGCTCCGACCGTCAAAATGAGCATCGGAGCGAGGAACATCGCCGCGTAATTCGCCACCGGTGCAAAGAACGAACTCAACCGGCCATCTTGCAGTGTTTCGTGGTAGGCCACGAGCTGGATCAATCCCGCGATAGCCACGATGGTGCCACTCGATGCCACGGCGTGGAGGAGGAGGCGAAGGCGTTTCACGGTCGTGACGGTCGCGAGCAGAATAAATCCAAAAAGTAGCGGATCGACGAGCCACGCTTTCAAGGCACCGAGGCTGGCCGACCGATCGGTCGAAAAGACCGTCGCCAAGATCCAGGCGACGCACCACCCACCTAGGAACCAGCGCCCCAGCCGTGGAATCTGCAGCCGAGGCCAACTTCCCCGAAGTGTCCAATGGAGTATCGCGCCGAGGACCAGCCCATAGATCGCCAATTCGAGGTTCGTCGTCGGAATACCGAGAATCGTACTGCGCAGCAGGTAGGTGGGGAGAAGGAGTATGACGGCCGCTAATCCATACTCAATAGCCCACCACGTCAGAGGAATGATGAGGAGCGGCGCCGTGAGGATAAGAAAGGTGAGAGCGGTGATGATCATGGGGCTGTTGGTTGTCTCACGGTAATGGCCATCGCTACAAACACCCACATCACTTCCATGATGTGCGGGTAGTGCAGGCCGTTGACGAACTGGCTGTGAAGGAACAGGCCAATCAACCCAGCCCACAATCCGAGACCGAAAGCTTGCCAGATGATCGGAAGCGTCCGATCGCGCCAGGTTTTCCACGCCTCCCGCAACATGGCCGCAA
>JACRFO010000090.1 GCA_016217865.1 Candidatus Kerfeldbacteria bacterium
AACGAACGTGTTTTTCGTTTTGCTTGATGCGCCAATTCAACGACATCACCATGATCAATCTGCCAGATCGGCATCGCGACGACCCGGTAGAGCGATGCACTGTCGTGGTAGTCGTCGAGTAATCGGAGGAAGGCCAGGAGATCAAGGACCAGTGGTTTGGTGAAGAGTCCACGGGCAGCCAAGAAAACGTGGGGCAGGCCGCGCCGCTCGAATTCGGTAATGAATGTTTGGGCGTGGTCGTTCGCTCGGACCAAGACGCAGAACGCGTCCCACCCAAGTTCGGGGTGATCAGCTCGCAGAGCCTCAATCGTATCCGCCACTGACCGCGCTTCTGCTTCTTGCGTTTCAACGTGACGCACCTGGATCATGCCCTCGCCCGGGCGTTGCGCGACCAGTTGTTTGACGACCGCTAACCCGCCGAATAATTCCTTCTTCGCCTCGAGTCGATCTGGATTATTGCGCTGGATGAACGTGTACGCCAGATCGAGGATTGACTGCTTGGTTCGGTAGTTCTTCGTCAGGACGATGACCTCTGCCTCGGGAAAATCCTTCTTGAAGTCAATGATGTTCGATACTGACGCACCGCGGAATTTGTAAATGGACTGATCGTCATCACCGACAACCGTCAAGTTGTTGCGCGGCGCGGACAGACGTTTGATCAACTCATACTGGGCCCAGTTCGTGTCTTGGAATTCATCAACCAGGACATACTGGAATTGCTGCTGGTACTTCTGGAGAATTGCTGGCCGTTCCCGCAGCAGGCGCAAGGAGTAGAGAATCAAATCGCCGAAATCCAACGCGTTGTTGTCGAGAAGGAGCTGATTGTACACCGCAAAAGCCTTAGCTAACTCCATCACTCGGCCGGCTTCTGCTTGCTCCTCGGGGGTCTTCTTCGACTTTCCTTTGGCCAACGCCTTGGCGTGTTTCAGATACTCCGCTGGAGAAATGTCTTCATCCTTGAGGCGCGAGAAGTGCCGCACCAGGGCGGAGATGAACTTCGTCGGATTACCGAGCGGACGGTAGTAGTCAAGGTCGAAGTCATCGAGGTGTTCGCGGATGAGCAGCCATTGGTCGGTCTGCGACAACAATCGAAAATCATTCGACAGACCAATGTCGAGGGCATGCGCTTTCAGGAGACGTTCACCAAAACTGTGGAACGTCATCACCCACAGGTCAACGTACCCGAACGGGAGTATCCGTTCAACCCGATCTTGCATTTCGCCGGCGGCCTTGTCGGTAAAGGTTAAAGCTAGAATGTTGTCAGAGGGCACCTGCTCTTTCGTAATGAGGTGGGCTATGCGCTCGGTTACCACCGTCGTTTTGCCGGTTCCGGCCCCAGCCACGATCAAGAGTGGTCCGGTCCCAAAATGGACGGCTTTGGCTTGTTCGGGATTGACCTGTTCGGGAATAGCACCGGGCATATGGGCTATTGTAGCACGGGCAAAGAAAAAGACGCTTCCCCCACGGAAGCGTCACGGTGCGGTGAACAGGTAGAACGTGTAGCTCATCCCGGCCCCGAAGCTGGCGACCAGGCAGCGCTGCCCGGAAGTGATGAGACCCTGGGCCTCGGCCCGGGCGTACAACCAACCCGTGCTAGCCGCCGAAGTGTTCCCCATCTCGACCACGTTGCTGTGAATCACAGCGCGGAAGGACACTCCCCACCGCCGCTCCTGCTTCAGCTTGTCGACCAACACTTCGTTGGTCCACCGGCTGGCCTGGTGCGGGATGAAGTGGTCAATGCTGGCCGGGTCAAGGTCGAGATCCTTGAAGATCCGCTGCAGTTCGGCCGGCAGGACCTTGGCCACGTACTTGTGGACATCCGGACCATCCTGGTCGAACCCAGAGGGCAGCCGACGGATGAACCTCGACTGATCCTTGCCGTCCGCATTCTCGAACGGATCCGACCGGTAGGCGAAGAACGTGAAGGCTTCGTGATCCGCCGGACCGAGGACCAGGGCGAAGGCCGCGTCACCGAACAGATTGGCGGCCTTGTAGTGATCTTTCGAGGCGAGCGTCGTCGCCCGTTCCGCGCCGATGCAGAGCACGCGGCGAAAACCGAGACGGACCATCTTCCACCCTTCGAAGACCACGCTAGCGCCGACCGTGCAAGCCGCCATCATCGTGTTGCAGTAGGCGTCGACCGAAGCCGTGATGCGCTTCTTGACGCCGTTGGCGATGTTGTATTCGTCCGGGGTGTTCGTTGCGACGAGGATCGCGTCAATCTCATCGACGTTGATACCGGTCCGGTCGAGCGCGTCCTGCGCAGCCAAGGCGGCCAGGTCGGACAAGTTACCGTCGAAGATGTACCGCGATTCGATGCCGGTCACCTCGCGGAACTTTTCGTCGGCCCGTTCGTCGAGTGCTCTTTCGAGCGACGAACGCTCGACGTCAGACAGGCCATCGGGCAACGGCCCTCCGAACATCGATTCGTAGAGCTTGCTCCGGCCGACCTCCGACAACCCGGCGTGGATGAATTGGCGATTGTCGAAACGTTCGCCCTCGCTGAGCACGGTCCGACCGCTGCCGAGAATCGTACACGGCTGGCCAATCGGGTGCGTCCGCACGTCGTACAGCATGGGAAACTCTCCCTTCAGTCGGGGTAATGGGTTGGGATGGTGCGTTCCGTGACGTGAGTGTTACCCTGATTTCCGTCCATTGTCAAGAAAAACACCCGCCTCGGGCGGGTGCTTACTCTCGGCGGTTTACGCCTGATCAGCTTCTTTCAAAAGGTGGGGCGCCTCAATCTCCAAGAAGCGACGGTCGTCGAGATTGGCCATTGTTAACTCCATCGAGTATTTCTTCAGCAATGGGTGTTCGTGGTCCAAGCCGTACGTCCGCGCTTGCATCTCACCGGTATAACGGCAGTCCATGTGGTGGGCGGCGAACACTTCAAAATCTTCGCCCTTGGTCCAGTGTTCGCGATGAGCACGGTCGGCAATGACATTCCGGCCATCAATCGTCAGACGAGTGTGTTGGAATAACCCTAAGCCCAGCGCCGAAGCCCAGCCGCAGAACAGGCCATGGCCACCAGCTTTAATCAGGTGATTGTGGCGAAATTTGATCCCGTAACGAATTGCTTCAATCACAATTTCCGTGTGGAAGACGTTCGGGGCGCTCTTGAAACCGACGACTTCGTCAGGCATCTCCGGACAGTACGGCGAAAAACGCATCGCGCCGCCGAACATCGGGAGCGGCATGACTGCCAACTTATGTCCCTTGCGGCGATGGAGCTCTTCGATCCAGGCCGCTTCGGTCATGAACGATCGGTCGTCGCGGCAAGCAATCTTCCCGACGTTTTCGTTCTTCTCTGAAGCATACGGCAAATCGGTCAGATAATTCACCTCGCGAAGGTACTTGTAGACGAGGAGTCGGAGTTTTCTCGTCTCCGGGTTCTTTGAATCCAAAGCGATCATACGGCAAGAAACTAGTTTCCAAGATATCGATACTACTCCGAAAAACAAGTTCTGTAAAGGCTGGAAAAGAAAAGGGCCGTGCGGTGGTGAAGCCGGGCGGCGGGTTGGGGTGGAACGTGTTCCGTGATCGGTGTGTCAGTCGAGCTGGTGCTGCTTGAGCAGGTGCGGCGCCTCGAGTTCGAGGAACCGGCGGTCCGTCAGGAGCTCCATGGTGAACTCCATCGGGTACTTGCTCACCAGCCGGTG
>JACRFO010000093.1 GCA_016217865.1 Candidatus Kerfeldbacteria bacterium
TCGGTTGCCGATGGGTCTTTTGGAAGATGAACTTCTCGAGATTGCGACGGACCTTTTCGCGGAGATCTTTCTCTTGTGGCTTCATGCGCGTTTCGTGGTCAGCGAGTGACTTCTTCACGTTGTTGGCAATTTCATGAATGAGGCGGCCTTGGTCCTTCATGTGGGTAAAGCCACGCGAGATGACATCGATTTTGCCAGGGCGGCCATTCCGGCCATTAATCTGGGCGACGACGAAGAGCATCCCATCACCAGCCAGTTGTTTGCGGTCGCGGAGGACGATGTGGTTGACATCGCCGGTCCAAGCGCCGTCGACGAAGACGTATTCGATCGGGTGGCGTTCGTTTGTGACGTAGCCTTGGCCGCGTTGGAATTCAACGACTTGGCCATTGTCGACGAGGAAGACGTTCTCCTTTGGGATACCAGCCTTGATAGCGTTCTTCTTGTTTTCAACGAGGTGAGAGTAGCTACCCTCAATCGGCATCAAGTACTTCGGTCGGACCATTTGGATCAAATCAATAATGTCGCCCGCGTTGGCGTGACCGCCCGCATGGATGTCGAGCATCTTGTTGTCGATGACTTCAGCGCCCTCGCGGTAGAGACCATCTTTCAGGCGCTCGACCGAGCGTTCATTGCCTGGGACGACCGAGGACGAGAAGACGATCAGGTCACTCGGTTCAACCCGCAGATACTTGTGTTCGCGGTTCGCGATGCGCATCAGCACAGCGTTGTCTTCACCTTGGGCGCCGGTGCAGATGATCAGGATCCGATTCGGCGGGAGTTTCTTTGATTCTTCCCAAGAGATGATCGTGTTCGGTTTGCAGCGAATGTACCCGAGTTGCCGACCGATTTCGATATTCGTTTTCATCGAGAAACCCTCGACGAGAACGTTACGGTTGTACTTCTCTGCCAGCGTGAGAATTTGCTGGACACGTGACAAGAGTGACGAGAATGTGGCGAAGATCATCCGGCCATTCGTACGCGTGAACATGAGTTGGATGTTCTTTTCGATGTCGGCTTCGGACAGTTGGTGGCCCGGAGTCGTCGCGTTGGTCGAGTCGCACATCAAGCAGAGGACGTTGCGTCGGCCGAGGCTACGGATGACGTCCAAGTCAGTGCGATTATTGACGTGCGCCCGTTCGTCGAGTTTGAAGTCGCCGGTGTGGACGATTGTGCCCTCGGGAGTTTCGATGATAACACCGAGACTGCCCGGAATGTTGTGGGACAAGCCAAAGAACTCAAGGCGGAATGAACCGACGCGCAGCCGGTCACGGCCTTTAATGGTGTTCAGGCGGAGTTTTCGGCCTGGGTCAACGTCATCCATTTTCTTCTGGAGCATTGCACAGGTCAGGTCCGAGGCATAAATCGGCGGATTGCCGAGTTTCGGCACCCAGTGCGGAACGCCACCGATGTGGTCGTAGTGGCCGTGCGTAACGACCACAGCCCGGATCATCTTTTCCTTCCCGTTCAGATAGGACAAGTCGGGGATGATGTAATCCACGCCCGGCATATCGTCCTCGGGGAATTGGAGGCCGATGTCAATGATGATGATTTCTTTGCGGTACTGAATGAGGTAACAGTTCCGTCCACCAGTTTCTTCATTCCCGCCGATCGGCATAATGCGCAGTGCATTGTGGCCCTGCGGCGTACGCTCGTCGTGCTTAGGTTTTGGTTTTGGACGGCGCGTGTAATTCGGGCCGTCGGGTCGGCGCATGCGCGCCTTTGGTCGTTTAGACATACTACTACTTTCTGGTCACCTGATGCGACTATTGCTGCGTCGATTGGAACCGGTAATTGACTAGCACGCGCTATCGGCAAAGCCGAGGGGCGTGGAAATAATGGGTGCGGATCACCGTAGTGATCACGCGCAATGATGAATCCCGGTTAGACTCATCAACACGCACGATAACTAACGACGGAGAGTATAGCGCGTAACGCGAACTATGTCAAGCGTCATGGCTGGTCGGCCAATACTTTCAATCGATGTTCGAGGGTATCAACATCTGTAAAATGATGCGTATGGAAGCCGAGTAAGCCGGCGGCTTGAACATTTTCTGGCTGGTCGTCGATAAATAGACAGTTTTGCGCGCGCAAATTGTTCACTTTCAGGAAGTGACGAAAAATTTCGGGATCCGGTTTCCGTACATTGACCTCATGGGAAGGGACAACGCGGGTGAAGTGTCGATCTAAACCGTTGATTCCGCGACGAATTTCTGTCCAGCCAGGCGAAGCATTAACCAGACCATATATCGGAAATTGTTGATGGTAATGATCGATGAGTGAAAGAACTTTTGCGTTCGGTTCAGCCAAACTTTTCAGGACGTGTTCACGCAGCGGCTGGTGAACGCGAGGAGTCCGCTGGTGAAAAACTTGCGTCAACGTTTCAAATGACATCGTGCCAGCCAACAGATCAGCTTGAAAGTCTTTAGCCACCGAACGGACTGCGGCCCAGATCTCATCATGCTCGATGGGCGACATGTTCGGATGTTGCGGATTAATAAAAATCACTCCGCCAAAATCAAACACCAAGGACGTAATCGTCGGAGGTTTAGAAAGAGTATCGTTCATAATTCATTTGGTGCCCGGAAGAGGACTCGAACCTCCAAGGCCTTGCGACCACTAGCTCCTGAAGTCAGTGTATAGCTCCTACTATATCAAGGTTACCCGAGGGATTGTATCAGCTCGAGGGTGATTTGGTCGTGCCGTTCAACGACAACATCAGCGGGATAATTGGTGTTCGATTGAAGACGATGCGGTTCAACGAGGGCAATACACGCCATCCCCGCCGCTCGTGCCCCCTGCATGCCGCTGATGCCATCCTCAATGACCATGCAAGCCGATGCAACAACCCCGACTTTTTTGGCCGCCAAGAGGAACACATCTGGGGCAGGTTTTCCCCGAGCCACCTCGCGTGAGCTGGCGAGTGCATCGAAGTGTTGGCGAACCTGAACACTCTCAAGCACTTTCTCGATGAAATCGGGTCCGGAAGCCGAAGCCACGGCTAGGGTAAGGCCAGCATCCTTCAAACGCTTGATCAGCGCCTGGACACCGGAAATTGGCACAATATCGCTGGCCGCGTGACCCATCATCACTGCTCGCTTCTCGGTCACGATTTCATCGACACTTCCGGAGTGATTGTGTTCTTGAAAAATGGTGGAGAACATTTCATGCCCAGACACCCCAGAGAACCGATGGGTGATTTCTTCGGGTGTAAGATGAATTCCACGTTGCCGCAATAAGGCATGTTCGGCTTGGGCATGTAACCGCTGGGTGTCGGCTATCACGCCGTCCATATCGAAAATGACGGTGGTAATAGGCATCGTGACTGTTAGAGTTTGAGGGGATGATTTGTCATTACTTCCTGGTGTCCGGAAGAGGACTCGCCCTCCATCGGACTTGGTCCGGAATCGGGCCGGGGCCTGTGCTCTTCTGCCACAGGCAGAAGTGCTCGGCCCTTCTCGCCTCTTCGGGTGTGTGATTGCGTCCCGCATTCGCAGGACTGTGGGCTTTGGTGCCCGGAAGAGGACTCGAACCTCCAAGGCCTTGCGGCCACTAGCTCCTGAAGCTAGCGCGTATACCAATTCCGCCATCCGGGCAAACACTGTGCAGCACTAGGACTACGTTGTTGGATTGTGAACGTCCGGGGCGTAGCGGCGCTGAAGCACATCGCCCCGCCCGTTTCGTCCGGACGCACATGAAGCAGTTCATGTGCTTCGCGGCGCGACCGGACTCAACCCAATTCCGCCATCCGGGCTCGACCGCATACTCTACACGAAATACTCGTCCCTGTCCAACCAGTATATCGGACTACTTCCAGCGCCAACCAGTCTTCTGATACCAGGCGGCAATGGAACTGAAACGGTCAGTTGATGCAACGAGGCGTTCGCCGGGAAAACCGCGGAGGTTCTTGGCGTGTGCATAGTGATACACGGCTTGGTAGAGGAACACGGCTGGGACTTCTTCGGCCACGATGTTCTGGAAATCGAACAGGTCGCGCTCACGTTTGGCCGGATCGGTCGTGGTGCGAGCGTCGGCGAGGTCCTGGTCGACACCCTTCATGAAACTGATAGCTAAATTGAAGCCAGACTCTTTCTGTTGGGTTGAGTGCCACAGTGGATATGGATCCGCGTCAGCATCGTAGAGTTCGCCGAAGAGTAGCGCTTCATAAGCGCGTGGCCGGATCACGTCGCGCTGGATTTGTTCGGCCTCGACGGTCTTGAGCTCAACGTTAGCACCAATCGACTGCCACCACCCGACGAGTTTCTGGCCGATGGCCACGAACGTCGGATCATTCACAACGGTCAGGACGAAGGTGAGCTGCTGGCTACCTTTTTGCCGGATGTTGTTGCTCCCAATTTTCCAACCCGCTTTCTCGAGTAGGTCCCGCGCTTCTTCGGCGCTAAACAGGTACGTCTTCAGGTTCCGGTTGAAGCCATCCTGTCCCGGCAGCAGCGGGCCTTCGATCTGTCGGCCGGCCCCACGGAGTGAGTCCTTAATGATTGCGGCTTTATCGGTAGCAAGTGACAACGCTTGACGGACTTCTTTGGCGCGGAGAGCTGGGTTTTTCTGCTGATTGAAGAAGACTGCGGTCAACTGCGACATGGCGAAGTCCGTGACTTGATGGTTTTTCACAGCAGGACCAACAAACTCATGCGCGAAGCCCCCGAGACTATCAATTGCGCCTTTTTGTAGGGCATCGAGCGCAGTCGTCTGGTCGGCGTAGAATTTTACCGTGAAGCGGTCAAGAAAAGGTGTCTCACGGCTGTTCTTATTACGAACAAAGGTGTAGCCGCGGATGTTCCCATTACGGTCTTTCGTCAGATTGAGAAAACGGAATGGCCCATTCCCGATTGGTTTGGTGTTTAATTCCGCGAGCGGGAAACTTTGCGGAGTCGCATCCTGCCAGGCATGGGCGGGGAGTAATCCGGTGGTGAGGTAGGAGAGGAAGGGGTTGAGGGGAGAGGCTAGGGTAAAGGTAGTAGTGTAATCATCAGGCGTGGCAATCGTCACCCCTTTGAAGAGGAGTTGCAGCGGACTTTGATAGTCGGGATCGGCGATGGTTTCGAAGGTGTACCGAACATCTTCGGCCGTTAACGGTTCGCCGTCTGACCACGCGAGGTTTTTCAGGAGTGTCACGGTGTACGTTTTGCCGTCGGCGCTGATGGTAACACTCGATGCGATGTCGGGTACAATCTTGAGGTTGGCATCAACCTTGAACAAGCCGCGGTAGACTAACCGAGACAAGTCAGCGTCAACAGAGAATGGCCGGGCCAAAACAGGATTGATGAACTGTGGTGTGCCGATCATCCCTTCGGTCAAGGTGCCGCCAGCCCGCGGAATAGTCACGATGTGTCTCATCACCCAATGCCCAAGCAGGACGAGACCGCTGATGACAGCCAAGGTCAGCGCGAGTTTAGCTAGGCGCCGTTCACCAGCTGACAGTAAATCGGACAGATGTTTGAGCTGTCTCGGGTGCGGGATGCGCGAAGTAGCCAATCCCATGACGAGTTCGCGATCGGAGGACGCCGCAACCGTGGCGGAGCTCGGCGGTCGCCGACGAAGAAGCAGGCCGATTCGATTGAAGAATCGTCCGATGAAGGAAAATCTACCGGTAGGCATTCAGGAGAGCAACGCCAAAGAAGAGGACCGCCACGACAATCGTGACGATGAAGATGATCCGTTCGGCTCCGCGCTTGGTGCGGTAGATATTGCCATCACCGCCAAAAACGCCACCGAGGCCGACGCCCTTACTTTGAATAAGGATGAGGACGATGAGGAGGACGGAGAGGACGATTTGTGCGACCGGAATCGCTCGTTGAATCCAGGCAGGCATAGCGAGATTGGTTCAGTAAGTGGAACAGGTCCTGACGTAAACGTCAATGACAGAACTGCTGCAAAGTACCATGTTCGCGGGTTGATGTCAACGCGTGGAACACACCGACTACAGGTGTGACTCGAGGAGTTCGGCTTTGCGTTTGCCGATCGCCGCGACGATTTCTTCGTGGGAGGCGGCTTGGATCTGACGTAGCGTTCCGAAATGGCGGAGGAGCGTGCGGCGCGTATCATCGCCCAAACCAGGAATTTCATCGAGCCGCGAACGGGTGGTCTCGCGACGATGCTTGTGACGGTAGAAGCCGATCGCGAAGCGGTGGGCTTCGTCGCGAATGTTTTGGATGAGGAACAGCTCTTGGGAATCGACTGGGAGCTTGAGTGAGGTTGGCCGGCCGGGGATAAAGAGCTCTTCTTCAACTTTTGCAAGGGCGACAACCGGAACGTGCTGTAGTAATCCCGGGACGTTACGGAGGACCACAGATAGTTGCGGCTTACCGCCATCGAGGATGATGAGATTGGGGAGTGGCCAGCCGGATTCGTCATGTCGCGCGAAGCGGCGTTGCAGCACTTCCGCCAGCCGGTGCATGTCATCAGGGATTTTCGTATTCTTGATAGTGAATTTTCGGTAGTCGGATTTCTTCGGCACGCCATGTTCGAATACGACCATCGATCCGACCGCGTGCTGCCCTTGGAAATTCGATATGTCGTACATCTCAATCCGCTGCGGTGGGCCGTCCAGCTGCAGTGCGTGGGCCAACTCTTGTAATCCTAGTCGCGCTTTGGCTTCAGCCGATAGCCATTTACCCTGTTCGCGTTCGAGGAAGTCGGCGGCGTTTTCTTGCCCCATCAGCAGCAGCTTTCGTTTCAATCCGCGCTGGGCCCGCTCGATTCGTAACTGCAAAGCATTGCCGGTGTTAGCCGGCAGCTCAACCGGGACGTAGAGGTGTTTCGGGTGGACGGTCGACTGACTGTAGTATTGGGTGATGAATGCCGCGATCACATCGGCGTCGGTTTGATCGAGGACGTGCTGAAGCATGAACTGATCGCGTTGGACGAGCTTGCCTTGCCGAATTTGAAAGAGGTTGACGGCCGCAATGTCATCACGGCGAGCGAAACTCACGACGTCGAAGGAGTCGCGCCGCGGCGTGACGACGGTTTGTTGTTCGATGACGTGTTCGAGGGCTTGCCACCGATCGCGGAGCAGCGCGGCTGTTTCGAAATCACGCTTCGACGCTGCCGTCTGCATGTCGCGGCGCAGGTTTTTTAACGTGTCACCCGTTTTTCCTTCGAGGAAGTCGATCAAGCGGCGGACAACGCTCTGATACCGTTGCTCGCTCCCAGGTCCGACATCGTGTCCAAGACAGCGACCGAGGTGCGAATCAAAACAGGGTATTTCTGGTTTGTTGTTGCAGCTCTTGTAGGGGAACAACCGTTTCAAGAGACGCATGGTTCGCCGGACGGCCAAACCTGATGTGTATGGTCCGAAGTACCGACTACCGTCAATCGTGACCCGACGGACGGTGCTGACTTGCGGAAATCGATCGCGCAGCGCGATTTTGATGTACTGGAAAAACTTATCGTCTTTGAGTATGACGTTGTACTTCGGCCGGTACTTCTTAATCAGGGTCGACTCGAGGAGGAGCGCCTCTGTTTCTGAACGGACGAGAATATGTTCGATGCGCGCAATCTCATCGAGCATGATTTGCTTGGCTGCCGACAAGTTGGCCTTCGGTCGGAAGTACGATGACACACGCGAGCGGAGCTTGATCGCTTTTCCGACGTAGATGACCGCGTGGGCCTCGTTGTGGTAGAGGTAGACGCCTGGTTTTTGCGGGAGCGACTTGATGTACCGCTGATGGTCAACCATGCTGGTAGTATAGCACAAAAATGGCCTTTTTTAGCCAAAAAATGAATCCATCGAGACTGTGGACCTTGACTTTTTCGGGTTGGGGGAGTACTATACGGGGTCACGATTTCGGTGCCACTATGCACTGAAACACGTGGTCACAGCACTCTCTTTACAACCTTCCACTCTAGCAACACCGCCTCTCCCGAGGCGTGATGCATACGTCCTGCAGTTCACCGCAGCACCCACCCCCTAGCCAACCCTACCCGGTTGGAAGGAGGCTCTACCATGAAGTGCTCGATCCCGCAGGTCCCCGTCGTCCTCGTCATCGGCCAGTCGCCGTCCGTCGAGTCCGGCATCAACGAGCTCCCGCGCAACGAGGAGCAGATCCAGCTCCGGCACCTCCTCGAGGCGCAGAAGCTGAACATCCCGGTCGGCACCATGACCGCGGGATTCGTCGACACGGGCGCGCAGCTCGTGAACAACGTGGAGCTCAACACCCGCGAGCTCCTGTCGAACCTGGCGGCGCTCGGGTACAAGCTCGTCAACGTCAACTCGGCGCCGAAGACGACCCGCGACGGCAAGAAGTACACCGTCGTCTACGCGACCTTCGCGGTCAACGTCAACCCGACCAGCACGGTCACGGACACGGCTGCGGCCTGGGTCGCGGACGCGCTGAACCGGACGTACGTCCACACGACCGTGTGGCTCAACCCCGACCCGCAGGACGCGGCCACCAAGAAGAACGTGACCGTCATCCTCAACAGCGGCAGGCTCGGCGGCGGCACGGTCGAGGTCCTCGAGTTCGAGGTCGTGACGCCGGCGACGGCGTGAACACAGCGAGCTGACCTCGGTCAGCTCGAACGTCAAGAGTGGAAGTTTCGCTCTGTCTCGTAGCCGGTGTCCCCTAACAAGGCCCGGCTATTTGATATCCAAAAATTACTCCTCGACCGCAACTTCCTTGGTCGTGAAGTACTGTGCCCAGCCTCGTTTCAATTCGGCGACGGTTCCAGTACCCAAGAGCTGCTTCGCATCAATATCATCGGCTTTGATCCAGGCTGGCGCCGGCTGACCGCTCTCGATCGTAAAGAGGTTCATCAGGACCGTCGTCGCGTAGGCCCCGGCCGGTAAGTCGAACGACAAGATGACGCCAGCTGGAATGGATAGTGCACCATGCATGACTGGCTGGATGCGAGTTTGGACGTAACGCGTTTGCGGGCGGATGAAAGGGAGGGGACGAAGATAGGTAATAAAGTGTTCCGGGATCTGATCTTGCTCCAGCAGTCCGCGGTATGGGGCCAGGTCTGCCGGTTGGCTACTCAATGGAATCGGCAGGGCATTCGGTAACGGTTGCTGGTTCGTGACCAGGTCCGAGATAGTCTGGTTCACCAGCCAACTCGTATAGGCATAGACCCACAGCCGGGTTTGTTCTTGAATAGCTGTGAGCGCGCCAACCCAGTCGTCGGGATGCTGCTGGAGGTGACGGACGACGGTGAGTTCATGCTGGAAGGTGTAGGGATACTGTCCGTACAGTTCAGTGGCAAATGCCCAGTCGCCATACTGTTGGCCGACCGCCTCGCGGATAGCGGCGACGTACTTCCGTTCGCTAGCGTTCGTGTCGGTCAGAAAACTCTTGATCGTTTGGTTGTACTGACCTTGGAGAATCGTGCGGCCGAAGAAATGACTAAGCCAACGACTACCGAAGCGTTGCGGTCCGAAGTAGTTGAGTACCCCGGCGCTGATTTGTCGGACGTGGCCATCCAATTCAGATTGGACGACCGGTTCGGGCGTGCGGATCGTTAATGTGAAGCGATTGCCGCGGAGTTCACCGGTGCTAACGGCGCCAGAACCGTAGCGGAGATTCTTTAGAATGACGTTGTCAACGTGTAACGCTAATGCTTGATCAGCCGGTACACCGCGCAGGCTGATGTTCTGGCTGGTGACAGCGCCGCCGTCTTTCAGGCCGGCGTAGCCGATCTGCTTCCGGTCAATCTTCAAGGCGAGCGCTAACCGTTCAAGCGCTTCCGGCGTGGCGATGCCGATTTTGATGAGCTGGCAGTAGAGTGTCCGGTGATCCGTATGATCAATCAGCGGTACACTGGCGGGTTCGATGGTCGCGACCGTCCCGGCCTGGTCAATCTCTTCGACGATGAAATCCTCCGGTCGAAAACGGATGTAGCCGGTTGGCAGTTGATCGGGAATCGTGGTGATCCCAATGTGGCGAAGGATGTCTTGGTGTTGGAACGCGCCGATGCGTTCATACTGGTCAGGCTGTTCAGTCCGGAGGCGTTTGATTGACGCCTGTTCGGCCAGCCAGGCCTCATGACTGCGGTGGTATTCCATGCCGATAGTGTACCACAGGAACGGGTCGACCCCGGGGCGCTTGACCGGTCTTGACGGGGGGTGTATACTGGCCCAAGTCTTTTGGCTATTTTTTTCTACCATGGCCCCAGCGAAAGTTCGGAAGACGGCA